>CAYNQQ010000021.1:0-11094 GCA_964399385.1 uncultured Candidatus Bathyarchaeia archaeon
GCCTTCTGGAACTTCGATGCCCTCTTCACGCCCCAGGACCACCCGGCGAGGGAGATGCACGATACCTTCTACCTCCTCGAGCCCTCGGAGGGCGAGCTGCCGGACGAGGAGGTCGTGATGGCGGTCGCGAGGACGCACGAGGATGGCTGGCGGACGGGCTCAACGGGCTGGGGCTACAAGTGGGATGCGCGGGAGGCCAGGAGGCTCGTCCTCAGGACGCACACCACCGCCACCACGATAAGGTATCTGGCCGAGCACCCGGAGCCGCCCGTCTGGGTCTTCTGCATAGACAGGGTGTTCAGGAACGAGAAGGTGGATTACAAGCACCTCGCCGAGTTCCACCAGATAGAGGGCATAGTGATGGATGTCGGCGTGGGGCTCAGGGACCTCATGGGCATCCTGGCCGAGTTCTACAGGAAGCTCGGCTTCGAGAAGGTAAGGTTCTGGCCCAGCTACTTCCCCTACACGGAGCCCTCCGTCCAGAGCACGGTCTACTCGCCCGAGCTGGGCACCTGGGTAGAGCTCTGTGGCGCCGGCATCTTCAGGCCGGAGGTCACGAGGCCCTTAGGCGTCAAGCACCCGGTCCTGGCCTGGGGAGGGGGGCTCGAGAGGCTCGTGATGCTGAAGCTGGGCGTCAAGGACATCCGGGTCCTCTACAGGAACGAGCTCGGCTGGCTGAGGAGGGTGCCGATATGCCCGTGATAACGCTCCACAGGGAGCGGTTCTGCTCCCTCCTCGGCCGGGACATGACGGTCGAGGAGCTCGTGGAATGGCTGCCCTGGATAGGGCTCGATATAGAGGACGTGAGCCCGGATTACGTCAAGGTGGAATACAACCCGAACCGCATGGATTTCTCCAGCCCTGCCGGGATAGCAAGGGCCCTGAAGGGCCTCCTGGGCCTGGAGGTAGGCCTGCCGAGGTATGACGTCCGCGAGGGGCCCGTCGAGATCATAGTGGGGAGGAGGGTGGCCGAGGTTAGGCCCTACGTGGTGGGGGCCGTGGTGAGAGGGCTCGAGTTGGACGAGCAGGCCATACAGGAGATAATAGAGATGCAGGAGGACCTGCACTGGGGCGTGGGGCGCGATAGGCGCAAGATGGCGATAGGCATCCACGACCTCGGCCGGGTGGAGACGCCCATCTACTACGATGCCTATGGGCCGGGCGAGAAGAGGTTCGTGCCCCTCGATAGCGAGGAGGAGATGACGCTCGGCGAGGTCCTGGAGAAGCACGAGAAGGGCAGGGCCTACGGCCACCTGCTCGCCCACGCGAAAGTCTACCCGGTCATAACAGATGCCCTCGGGCGCGTCATGTCCTTCCCGCCCATAATAAACAGCGAGCTCACGAGGATAGGACCCTGGACGAGGGATATCTTCATAGATGTCACGGGGCCCGACCTCGGGGCCGTCAGGAAGGCCCTCAGGATACTCGTGGCCGCCCTCGCGGACATGGGCGGCTCGGTGGAGGCCGTGAGGGTGAGGTATCCGGACGGCAGGGTCCTCAGGACCCCCGACCTCAGGCCGAGGGAGGCCGTCCTCAGGGTAGATTACGCCAACAGGCTCATAGGATTGGACCTCGGGACCGAGGAGACCGCGGAGTGCCTTAGGAGGTGCAGGCTCGATGCCGAGCCCATGGGGCCCGGCCTCCTCAAGGTCCTGATACCGGCCTACAGGACGGACATAATGCATGAGGTCGATCTCGTGGAGGAGGTGGCCATAGGCTACGGCTACTTCAGGCTCGAGCCCCGCAGGCCCCCGAGCCCGAGGTCCGGCCAGCCGAACCCGCTCGTGGAGTTCGCGAACAGGGTGAGGCTCATCATGGTGGGCATGGGCTTCACCGAGGCCATGAACTTCGTCCTGACCAACGAGAAGGTCCATTACGAGCTCATGAGGCTTGAGCCCGGGAACCCCATAAGGCTCGCCAACCCGGTATCGGCCGATTACAGCATGCTCAGGGAGATGCTGCTCCCCGGCCTGATGGCCAATCTCTCCCTGAACGTGAGGGAGAGGTACCCCCAGAAGCTCTTCGAGGTAGGAGATGTGGTGCTGAGGGCTGAGAAGGCTGAGACGAAGGCCGTTAGGAAGCTCCACCTCGCCGCCGTGATAGCCCACTCGAGGGCCAGCTACGCCGAGGCCAAGGGCTGCCTGGACGCCCTCATGAGGTCCCTCGGGATAGGCGATTGGGGCGTCAGGCCCGCGGAGCACCCGAGCTTCCTCCCGGGCCGGGCCGCCGAGATCTTGGTGGGCAGCCGACCGGCAGGCATGATAGGCGAGGTGCACCCCGAGGTGATCGTCAACTTCGGACTTGAGAACCCAGTGGCAGCTTTCGAGCTTGATCTATCAGAACTGCCGGGGTACCCCGATAACCTTAAGTGATTAGCCCTTCGGGCAAGGGGGGCCGGGATGTCCCAGCGGGGGGAGGAGGCCGCGGCCCCGGTTAACACGGTGTTCGTGGGCAGGAGGCCGCTGGCCATCTACTTGGCCAAGGTAGTAACCGTGTTAGCAGATTCCGGGGAAGCCCTGATAGTCGCGAGGGGGAGGTTCATAGTCAAGGCCGTGCTGGTGGCCGTGAGGGCCGCCAAGGCCACGGGCTGCGATTGCCAGGTATCGATAGGCGAGGAGGCCCTGAGCTCGGATGGCCGGGTGCTCGTGCCCAAGATAGAGATAAGGCTGGTGAAGAAGCGGGCCTGAGGTGCCTCAGATACCCCAGGCCTCTTATCTCACCGCTCGGATGGCTTGGTAATCCTCATCGGCACCTGAGTTAGGTGCGGGAGGGGGGACTTATCTCTTGCCCTTCTTGTTCACCACCTTGTTTATCACATCGGCCATCATGTGGTCCACGCACACGACCTTCACGGCCTCAACGCCCTCTATCTTCTCGACCGCTTCCCTTATGTCGAGGCCCAGCTTGAGGGCTATCGGGCAGAAGGGGCTCGTCGGCCTATAGACGACCTCCACGGAACCCCCCTCCACCCTGACCTCCTTTATTATGCCCATCTCGTCGAAGGTGAGGCCCGTCTCGGGGTCTATGAGCTTCCCAACGGCCTCCCTCACGGCCTTCTCGAGCTCGCCAGCACCCGCCCCGGCCAAGGCCAACACCTGACCTACGGTCTGGCCGAGGGCTTTTAAGAATCCGCGTTATTACTAAGCGGCTCAAGATGGGTGGAGCTCGTGGTCGTGAACGTGAACTCCATACGGCCCTCCTCAGAGGGCGAGGGCCGTCCTGAGGTCACGGTATCTGGTCAGGAGCCTGAGGGCCCTCGGCCTCCTGAGCAAGAACCTGAGGGCGGCCGTCAGAAGGCCCGTTTTGCCCGAGCTTCCCGAGGCCCTGAGGGCCAAGTCGCCGAGTTCGCGGCCGGGGACGGTTTCTAAGAGCCTCCTGGCCTCCATGGCGAGTTCGTGATAGCGCCCTACGGCCGATCTCCAAACCCGGTAGTGCTCCGAGAGCCTCCCGGCCGAGAGATCTCCTCCCTCGAGGGCCCTGGAGGCCACGAGGGCGGCGGCCCGGCCGGAGGCTATGGAGGAGGCTATGCCGGCCCCCGTCAGCGGGTTGACGTGGCCTGCTGCCTCCCCCACGGCCATGAAGGCTTCCGCATAGGCCCGCCTGAGGGGGCCGCTGGTCGTGACGAGGCCCGCCAGCCTCCGGAGCACGGTGGCGGACGGAAAGAGCGAGGACACCAGGGCATCGAGATAGTGCTTGGCCGGTCTCACGGCCCTCCTCACCCCCAGGCCCATCCTGACCTCCCTCTGGCCTATCGGGACGACCCAGGCGTAGCCGCCCGGCGCGATAGAGGAACCGAAGTAGCAGGACACGGCCCCCACATCCACCTCCCGGTCCAGCCTGAGCTCGTACTGGATGCAGGAGGCCACCTCCCTCCGCGTCTCAAGGCCGGCCCACCTCAGGCTGAGGGCCTTATAACCATCGGCCCCGAGGACCAGCTCGGCCTTGACCTCCGGGCCCGTCCTGGCGCGTAGGACCCACAGGCCCCCCTCCCTCGACATGCCCACCACCTTGTAGCCAGTCAGGAGTTCCGCACCGCTTTTGACGGCCAGGTCGGCCATGTACTGGTCGAATGCCGCCCTATCGAGGACGTACATATCGAGCCCGAACTCCAACACGGCCCCCCTGTAATGGACGGTCACCCGCTCTGGCTCCGATTGGACGGCATCGCCTGGCACTCTTATGCCGAGCCTGCGGCAGGCCTCCTTCGTCAACATGCCGGCGCAGTGCTGCGGTACCCCAGGGGACCTGTGCTCCTCCAGGAGGAGGACCTCAAAGCCTTTTTCGGCCAGGACGGCTGCTGCCGAAGAACCAGCCGGGCCAGCGCCTATTACGGCCACATCGGCCCTCACGGCCGACCACCGTTCTCAAGGCCCTCCCCGCCTCCTCAACATGCGCCAGCTCAGCGCCATGGTCCTCGGGTGCGAGGCCCTGGCCTCATCGACCCGTCTCACGGCCGTGTTGTAGGGGGCCTCGAGCACCCTGCCCGGTTCCTCGAAGGCCTCCCTCAGGACAGACTCCATGGCCCCCGCGAAGCCGTCCAGGTCCTCGATGCCGAAGGATTCCGTGGGCTCCACCATGAAGGCCTCGTCGACTATCGGGGGGAAGTAGATGGTGGGCGCGTGGTAGCCGTGGTCCAAGAGCCTCTTGGCCACGTTCAGGGCCCTGACGCCCGTGGAGCGCTCGAGAGGTTTCAGGCTTATCACGAACTCGTGCTTCCTCGGCCTATCCGGGTCCTGGGGGACAGCCACGCCCTTGAGCCCGGATAGCTTCCTGAAGAGGTAGTTCGAGTTCAGGACCGAGACCTCGGCGATCTCCCTCAGGCCGCTCGGGCCAAGGGCCAATATGTAGGCGTAGGCCCTGACGAGGACGGCCACGTTCCCGAGGAAGGACCTGACCTTGGCGACCGCGAGGGGCTTATCCCAATCGAGGTAGTACCGCTTACCATCGTATTCTATCCTCGGGACGGGGAGGAAGGGCTCGAGCTCCTCAGACACGCCTATAGGGCCCGAGCCGGGGCCTCCACCGCCGTGGGGGGTCCCAAAGGTCTTGTGGATGTTCACGTGGACTATATCGAAGCCCATATCGCCGGGTCTCGACCAGCCGAGTATGGCGTTGAGGTTGGCCCCATCGTAGTAGAGGAGGCCACCGGCATCGTGTACTACCTCGGCTATCTCCTTGATCCTCGACTCGAATATGCCGAGCGTGTTGGGGTTGGTGAGCATGAGGCCGGCCGTCCTATCCGAGACGGCGGCCTTCAGGGCCTCGAGGTCCACGCAGCCGTCCGGGTCGGAGGGGATGGTGATGACCTTGAAGCCCGCCATGGCCGCGCTGGCCGGGTTCGTGCCGTGGGCGCTATCGGGCACTATCACCTCCCTGCGCCTGGCGAGCTCACCCCTGTGCTTGTGGTAGGCCCTCATTATGAGGCAGCCGAGGAACTCGCCATGTGCCCCGGCGGCCGGGAGGAGCGATACCTCGTAGGTGCCCGTTATCTCGGCCAGCCACCTCTTGAGCTCGTATAATATGGCGAGGAGGCCCTGGACCGTCCTCTCGTCCTGGTAGGGGTGGGCCCACCTCACCTGGTCCATGCTGGCCACGATATCGCATACCTTCGGGTTGTACTTCATGGTGCAGCTCCCGAGGGGGTAGAGGCCGAGGTCCGGGCAGTAGTTCATCTGCGAGAGCCTGACGAAATGCCTCACGACCTCTGGCTCGGATAGCTCGGGCAGGCGGGGGGGCTCCTCCCTGAGGACCTCCTTGGGCAGGAGGTCCTCTATCGGGCCCACTGCCTCCACGACCTTTGGCTCAGGCCTGGGGGGCAGGTATCCCCGCCGGCCCGGGGCCCCGAGCTCGAAGATTATGGGCTCCTCCCACCTCGCCTGCCTGAAGGAAGGCTGGCTCACGACCAATCACCTCCTGATCAGGGCCCCGAGGGCCTCGACCAGCCTATCTATGTCCTCCTTCCTGTGGAGCTCCGTCACGCAGTAGAGGGCCGATTGGCCGAGCTCGGGGAACTCCCCGGTCAGGGGCTTGCCCCCGTGCACGCCGGCCTTTAGGAGGCCCTCGTGCACCTCCTCGGCCGTGAGCCCTGCCCCATCGTAGTTGACGACGAACTCCTTGAAGTGCGGGGCCTTGAACAACGGCGCCTTAATGCCGGGGAGCTCATCGAGGCGTTTCATGGCGTAATGCGATCGGTAGATTATGGTCTCGCATAGCTCCCTGAGGCCCCTGGGGCCTAAGAGGGCGAGGTAGACGGCCGCTGCCACGGCGCAGAGGGCCTCGTTGGTGCAGATGTTGCTCGAGGCCTTCTCCCTTCTTATGTGCTGTTCCCTGGCCTGGAGGGCCATGCAGAAGGCCTTCCTGCCCTCGGAGTCGAGCGTGAGACCTATTATCCTGCCCGGCATCTGCCATATGAAGCGCCTCTCGGCCCTACAGGCCAGTATGCCGAGTAGTGGGCCGCCGAAGTTCATGTGGTTCCCGAGGGGCTGGCCCTCCCCCACCACTATATCGGCCCCGTATCTCCCGGGGGCCTCGAGCAGGCCGAGCGATATGGGGTCAACGCCCACGATGTAGAGGGCGCCCCCGTCGTGGGCTACCTCCCCTATGGCCCTGACCTGGGTCTCGATGAAGCCCAGGTATGATGGGTTCTCGACGTAAACGGCCGCCACATCCGGGCCCACCATGGCCTTCAGGGCCTCGAGATCCATCTGGCCCGTCTCCCGGTCGTAGGGGACCTGCTCCACCCTCAGGCCGGCTGGCTCGGCGTAGGCCCTCAGGACCTCCAGCCTCTCGGGGTGTATGGTCCTCGGGACGAGGATGCGGTCCCGGCGGGTTATCCTGGCGGCCATCCTGGCGGCCTCTCCCAGGGCCGAGGCCCAATCGTACATGGAGCAGTTCGCGACCTCCATGCCCGTGAGCTCGCATATCATGCTCTGGTACTCCCATAGGGCCTGGAGCATGCCCTGGCTCACCTCGGGCTGGTAGGGCGTGTATGACGTGTAGAACTCGGTCCTCGAGACCACGAAATCCACGGCTGCCGGGACGTGGTGTGGCCAGCAGCCGGCCCCGAGGAAGACGGGCATGTCGAGGGCCGTGCGGACGCCCGATAGCTTCTCGCGGACGACGCGCAGTATCTCCTGCTCGGGCAGGGGGCCCGGGACCTTAAGGGGCCTGCCCAACCTCAGGTCGGGTGGCAGGTCCGAGTAGAGTTCCTCCACGCTCGATATGCCGAGGAACTCCATGAGGGCCTTTTTGGAGCCCTCGGCCGAGTTAGGTATGTAGGGGTGTGCTCCCCCCAATCCTTCCACCAAGCCATATGCGAGTTCCGAGACCTTATAATAGCTCCCGCAAGCTAATTGGTCGTGAGCCCGCCGTATTATTTATGACCTACCTGGCCCATTATATACGCGTCCCTCACGACCAAAACACATGCGGTTAGGGCCTCAGGGAGACGGGCCTGACGAGCTCGGCCCTCAGCCTATAACGCCTGGCCGAGGAAGATCCGGCCCTGACGAGGAGACCCCTCTCGGCCATCCTGGCCAGGTAGGTGCTGACCGTGCTCAGCTTGATGGGCTCCCCGAACTCGCGTTCATATGCCTCTTTCACATCTCTGGTCGTGAACCAGAGACCGGGGAAGTACTGCTCCACGACGAGCTTCAGCTTCTCGTACAACGTCATCTCGGCCCTGGGCTCGGGCCTCACGATGACCTCTTCCTCGGGTAGCACGCCCAGCTTCTCCATCATATCCAAGAGGAAGGCCACCTTCTCCCTCGTGAGGTGCCCCTCCACGCTGAAGACGTACTTGGTGCCCTCCTGGTCCTGGATCTCTATCTTCAGCTTCCTCGGCGGCATGCGGCCTGGCCTCTCCACAGCCCCACAGCTCTACAGGCTCTAAAGGCTTCCTGTGAAGGTTGTGAAGTTGGAGTCTTGAGAACGGGGCCCTCCGGCGAAAAGGGCTGAATTCTCCAGCGATCCGGTCTTCACGGCCTTCACCTTCAGGTCAAGGGCCGGGGCATCGCTTCAGCCGTATTGTGAAGTCCCCTCCTCCAGTGGAAGCGGAGGGGTCCCTGGGCCACACACCTGATTTAAGGGGGTTTCACCATGCCCTGGCCAGCCCCTACATGCCCGGTTAAACCGGGGACGTGAGGGCGCCCACCCCCCGGCTTCCACTGGAGACCAATACCCGGGCCGGGCTCACGACCAAACCACATGCCCGCCCGCTTCTTGGGCATGACGGGAGGACCACTCTAAAGGACTTGATAGGACCGCTTAAGAGGGCAGGCATGGGACCCCCGC
Organism: uncultured Candidatus Bathyarchaeia archaeon; assembly: GCA_964399385.1. Taxonomy (GTDB): domain Archaea; phylum Thermoproteota; class Bathyarchaeia; order EX4484-135; family EX4484-135; genus EX4484-135. The sequence goes on from CAYNQQ010000021.1 coordinate 8,293, forward strand.
CCGCAGGGAGGGGGCTGTTCCTTGTTAGAAAACCAAGGAACCAGAAGGACCCAACCATTACCGCAGGACCTCCAGTGGAAGCGGAGGGGTGGGGAGGTCGGTGAAACTGAGGTCGCCAGGCGGGACCTCGTCAACGAGATCTTCGACCAGTTCCTCAGGGGCAGCAACATCTTCAAGAACAGGGAGGTGCTGAGGCACGATTACGTGCCCGAGAAGCTCCCGCACAGGGAGGAGGAGATAAGGACCCTCGCCTCCATCCTGGCGCCAGCGCTCAAGGGCCTGAAGTGCTCTAACGTCTTCATCTACGGCAAGACCGGGACGGGCAAGACGGCCGTCGCGAGATATGTGCTGGACAGGCTCACGGCCAAAGCACATAAGATTGGAGCTCCTCTCGCGGCCTGCTACGTGAACTGCCGGATGGCCGGGACCGAATACCGAATCCTGGCCTCCCTCTGCGAGGCCCTCGGCGTCAGGGTGCCCTTCACGGGCCTGGCGAAGGCGGAGGTCCTGGAGCGCCTGAAAAAAGCATTGATTGGTCGTGAACTCGTCTTCATAGTAATGCTGGATGAGGTCGATGTCCTCGTCAAGACGCACGGCGATGCCCTCCTCTACGAGCTCACCCGCCTTAACCCCGAGCTGGGGGGGTCCAAGATATGCCTCATAGGCATATCGAACGACCTCACGTTCAAGGACCATCTCGACCCCAGGGTCCTAAGCTCCCTGAGTGAGGAGGAAATGGTCTTCAGGCCCTACAACGCATCCCAGCTCAAGGACATACTCTGGGAGAGGGCCCGAGAGGCCTTCATGGAGGGCGCCGTCTCTGACGCCGTCATAAGCCTGTGCGCCGCCCTATCGGCCCAGGAGCACGGTGATGCGAGACGTGCCCTCGACCTGCTGAGGGTCGCGGGCGAGATAGCCGAGCGTGAGGGGGCTGTGAGGGTTGAGGTCGAGCACGTCAAGAAGGCTGCCAAGCGCATAGAATATGATAGGACGGTAGAGGCGATAAGGAGCCTCCCCCTCCACGCTAAGCTCGTGCTCCTGGCCGTCTACGAGAAGACGAAGAATACGGGCTCCGCCATAACAGGCGAGATATACACGGCCTACTCGGCCATCTGCGGCCGTATGGGCCTGACCCCCCTGACGCAGAGGAGGGTGAGCAGCATCATAAACGACCTCGACATGATGGGCCTCCTGAACGCCCAGCTCGTCAATATGGGCCGCTACGGGAGGACGAAGAAGATAAGGCTCGCCATCCAGAGGTCCGTGCTCCGCGAGATGTTGGCCCAGGAAGGGCTCACCTGACCCCGGCCCTCTTGGTCTTGAGTTCCCAGAGCCTCACGGCCAAATGCTCTATGTATGCCCTATTTTCGAGCTGGTCCAGCCACCGGGGCGGTATGGCGCTGGCGCCGTGGTAGGCCCCTGCTATAGCCCCCGTCATGGCCCCTATGGTATCGGAATCCCCTCCCAGGCCCACGGCGTAAATGAGGGCTGATGTGAATTGGTCGTGAGCCAGGAAGGCATATATGGCCGTCGGGACGGAGTTGAACGCTTCCACGGTGTTCCCGAGCTCCTCGATCGCCTGGCGTTTGGTTGGCCGTGAGGACAAGAAGCGCCTTATGGTCCTCAGCTTCTCGATATAGATATCGTGCTCGACGAGCCCCTCAAGCTCCTCCACAAATCCCTGGGGGTCGAGCCTGCCGGGCTCAGCGCGGATGGCGAGGGCTATCGCGGCCGCCTGGAGGAAGGCTCCTTCCTTCCCGAGCGGGTGCTTATGGGTTATATCGCTCGCCTCGTAGACCACGCGCCTGAGCTCCTCCAGGTCATCGTGGTAGAGGCAGGCTATCGGGGCAACCCTCATGGCTGCTCCATTGCCGTAGGAGCCCCCCGGGTAGATGTTCCTCGCGATCTCCGAGGGGTCCTCGCCGCGCCTGTAGGCCATGAATATGGCCGGCGGCCCGGGGCCGTAGCCCCTCCAGGGCTCGCGCTCCCAGTTCCTCACGAACGTCTCGAGCATGTGCTCTCTATCGAAGCCCTCCCTGGCTATCAGGGATTCGGCCACTCCTATCATCATGTGCGTGTCGTCCGTGTAGTGGGGCGCGAGCTCACGACCAAACCACCTGCCAGCGCCAAGGCAATCCCCTACAGCGGTCCCGAGGAGGGAGCCCAGGAACCTCAGCCTGAGGTCAGGGCTCACGGCCAAAACACGCTCACCCCGATGGTATCTCGTCCGGCGGCCTGAGCTCCTCTTGGAAGCGCGATAAGAAGGAGGAGGCCTCCTCGGCCAGGCCCTTGGCCTCAAAACCCAGGTCCTTAAGGGCCTCCTCAAGGCAGGTCAGGGCTCTGAGGACGTGCCCGGGCCCTATATTCCCCATGTGCCCTATCCTGAGGACACGGTCCGCGTGCTCCCCCCAGCCGGGGGATACCCTCACCCCGCGGGCCAGAACGGCATCGCACACCCGCCTGCTCGAAAGGCCCTCGGGCATCTCTATGGCCGTGAGGGTATCGGCCTCATGCCCCTCCCTCGGGAAGAGCTCGAGGCCCGCGGCCCTGACGGCCCTCCTGACGGCCTCGGCCAGCAGGGCATGCCTCCTGAAACGCCTCGCGAGCCCCTCCTCGAGGATTATGGCGAGGGCCTCCCTGAGGGCAAAGACCAGGTGGACCGCGTGCGTCACGTACCTCTTCGAGGGCTCCCTCATGGCCCTGACCCAGCCCCTCACGTCCATGTAGAAGGTGAAGGGGTCCTCCTGCCTCGAGCTCGCGAGCTCGAGGGCCTCCTGGCTCACGGCCAATAGGGCGAGCCCG
>CAYNQQ010000022.1:0-11037 GCA_964399385.1 uncultured Candidatus Bathyarchaeia archaeon
TGAACTCCGGCTGGAGCTCCTCGTAGGGCGGGGGGCCGGGCATGGGCACGTTGCCGCCCCAGATGGCCAAGCCCGTGCCGGTCAGCCTGGCCATCCTGGCCACGAGTTCTATGTATTCTGGGTGGACGTCGTAATCGACGCCTGGCCTCCCCTCCCACTTTATGAAGGCAGCTTTCCCCCTCTGCTCGAAGTACTTCAGGAAGAACGGGTAGCCGAACGTCAATATACTGGCCGCCGTGCTCTCGCTCAGGCCAGGGTTCACGTACACCACGTCCACTGGCGATTTCACGTAGAACCAGTAATCTATGTTAAGCGGCACCACGCCAGCCGTGAGGCCCGTGAAGGGTGTGCCCGGCGTCTGGATGAGTATGTGATCTGGGTCAAGGCTCTCGTAAAGGTTGGCGAAGTAGAGCATGCAGCTCACCTTCTCCCGAAGCCTGAACTCGCACCAATCAAGCCAGGCCCTGCGTGGGTCGCCGGGCCCGTTCAGGTAGAGCACCCACTCAGTGACGTTCGCAGGCCTGGGCAGGGGGAGAGGCGGCGTTGCGTTATCGAAATCCACGGTTGGGTCACCCCAGGCAGCCCTAAGGGCATTTGTGTCGTTGCCGTAGAGCTCCCTGAGCCACTCCCTGAAGCGCTCGATGGCGCAGGGCGAGTAATCGTATATGCCCCAGGATGCGTAGTAGGCCGGGCCAGGGTAGTTGTCCTCGACCGTCCAGCCGAAGGATAGCCCCCAGCCCAGGAGGGCCGGGTGGCGCTTGTAGCGGGCCACGAGGGCCTTGATGACCTGGCTGGCATACTTTATGAGCGCTGGCGAGTTGAAGGTGGGCATGTAAGATAGCGTCCCCGTGCCGTTCGTCTGGAGCTGGTCGGGGAACGCCTTCACCCACCATATAGGCGGCGTGAAGTAGTGGAAATCGATTATCAGGTAGACGCCCTTTGAGGCCGCGTAATCCAGGAGTTCGTCGAGGACCTCCCACATTATCCAATCCGAGGCGTTCTCCGGAACAGGGAATTCGGGGAGGAGCTCTATGGCATCCCTCAGGCGTCCCTCATGCACCAGCGTCTTCAGCGTGGTGAACATGCCCGGGTTCTCCTTGAAGAAGTTGACCGTGATCTCGTCGAGAAATGCCCATTCGAGACGGACGCGGCAGAACAGCAGGCCGTAGCGGGATGCCTTATCTATGTACTCGATGGTCTCGTTCGTGGGGAAGAAGCCGAGGATATCGACGGGCTCCCCATTTATGAACAACTTCGCATTTCCGTTCACCACACGCACGTAACTGGTGATGGGCTCCGTTAAAGGGGGCGGTGGCCTCTCCCCGCCCTTAGACCATGGCCATAATGGCCACAGCAAGATGCTCAGAAGGGCCGCCGAGGCGATTGCTACGGCCACCACAATTGCTAAGGCCCTCCTGCTCATGCCGATCAATCGCTTCAAGACCACCGTATTAAGCCTATTGGATGAGGCGTCCAGACCCTTAGTCCACCGGGATTTAAAACACGGGCCTGCACGGCTCTGACTTAAACACCCTTAATACTCCTCCCTGGCTCTCAATACCTTAAGGATGGCAGGGGCCTCCTTTCCCATGGCAATTTCTGATCACGGAAGTACGGCTTAACTTTTTAATACGTTGCCTCTCCCCACCTCACGAGATGTCCTTAAGAGAGAAGATCGAGCATCTGGTGAGAGAATGGCTGGCTGAAGCTGAATACGCTATTATCAGCTCAGATGGACAGATAGTGGCCTCAAATTTCACAGACGCATCGCGCTTAAGAGAGGTGTGGGCAGATCACGGCCAGGCTCTTAAACCGGGGGGGTTCACTTTTGTAAATGAAGAAGGTAAGAGGCTCCTAATCTATAGGGCTAGTGAAGGGGTCTTCGTCGTTCTTAGCTCCCGAGGGACACCAGGTGCGATTTTACTATGCGCTCGCTCTATATGTAGAGAGCTTGGGGATCAGATAGAGGCTAAACTGAGGGAGTTAGCGGGGGATTTCCTCTACGAGCTTGATCGTAGGTTCGGTAACGTAAACGAGGCTCTTAAGGCCATCCCACCTACTATCTCCTGGCATCCGGCCCTCAACACCATGGTGAGGGCCATAGTAACTATCCTGAGCAGCCCCGTTAGGCTCTCCCAGATACTCCAAAGCCTGGAGGATCTCGGTGTAAAGGCCTCCAGAGAAGAAGTCCTTAAAGCCCTTGAGTACTTAGAAAGCGCGAAGATTGTTCGGAGGAGATAGCTTCGGCTATGTCAAAAATCACTTCAGGCTTTTACTCGTCATAAAGAGAGGGATTTCCCCGGAAAAACCCGGAGCATCACCATCACGATGGATTTAGGTCTTTCTCATCGAGCAGTTCTCTATCCACGAGGGCCTGAGAGAGCCTTTATTAGGGCTGCTCTCTTCTCGCGCCTCTCCGCCTCAGGCCGAGAGGAGCACGCTGACCAGGTTGGCCAAGAAGTGGGCCAGCATGGGCGTGTAGAGGGAGCGGGTGCTCCTGTAGGCATAGGCCATCACGAGGCCGAAGCAGAAAGCGTGGAAGGACCACCAGAGGGCGGCCACGAGCGGGAATGGGCTCAGGAGCGCGAAGTGCGTGGCATGCCTTATGCCGAAGAAGGCGGTCGAGATGAGGGCCGCGAGGGATGGGCGTGTGCGTTCCTCAAGCTCGCCATACATATAGCCCCTGTAGAAGAGTTCCTCGCCCACAGGAGCCCAGACGAGCACGTAAAGCGCATAGAGCCCTATGGCCAGCTCGGGCGTTATGCCGAGGCGGGTAGCGGCCGCCCGCGCCAGGGCCTCGAGGGCAGCACTTAGGTCATAATAGGGGTCGCCGGCCAGGCCGAGTGCCGAGAGCGACAGGCCGTAGATGGCCGTGAGGCCCAGATCCACCGCGAAGGTCAGCACGAGGCAGAGGACGACGGCCTTCCACCGCTCCCTCAGGAGCTCCCTGACCGGCCCGAAGCGGTAGGAGCGCGTCCAGAGCGGTATGGCAAGGGCGAGGAGCGCGTAGAGCAAGAAGTAGGGTGCCCAGGGGAGGAGGAAGCTCTCCACAAGCACGAGGAGGGTGAGGCAGGTGGCCAAGAGCACGATGGCCCAGGGCTCCCTCAGCGCCTGAATCACCCTGCCGTGGCCGGGCAAGGCCATCACTACCGCGCGGTCGGATGGCTCAGCTAAAAAGGCTGGCGAAAGGCAGGTGCGCCCTCTCGGGTCATCAGGATATACCTCTTCCTCTCCGGGGAATTGGTAGCCCGGGGGAGATTCGAACTCCCGCCCGGGGGGCCAGAGCCCCCGATGCTTCCGCTACACCACCGGGCTGCCGGGCCAAAGAAGGCTCGGGGCATCTTAAGCGTTTCCCCATACGGCCCCTTTTGATTGAGCGAAAAGCTTATATATGCCCCCCTCAGGCCCTTATCAAGGGGGAGCTTAGCAGGGAATGAGCTGTATCGAACCTGATGGGTGATGGCTCTACCTGGCTCGTGACTCTGCTGGCCCCCCTGATGGAGGTGGGAAGTTGGCGGTAGAGGCCATGGGCGTCGGGAAGGAGAGGTGCCCCAACTGCGGTAGGCTGGGCACTCTGACCTATGATTACGAGCAGGGCGAGGTGGTCTGCACGGCCTGCGGCTACGTGGTGTCCGAGTATGCGGTGGACCGTGGGCCCGACTACAGGGCCTTCACGCTCGAGGAACGCCGCAAGGTGGTCAGGACGGGGCCCCCGATATCCATAGCCATCCCGGACAAGGGCCTGACGACCAAGATGGACAGGCCCCTGAGGAGCGCCCTGGGAGAGCCCCTCTCCCCCGAGGTCGTGAGGGAGCTCGAGAGGCTGAGGCGCTGGGACGAGCGTGTGAAGAGCCAGGACTCCGAGATAAGGAACCTGGAGCAGGCCTTGGCCACGCTGAAGAAGTTCTGCGAGAAGCTCGTCCTGCCCTCCTACGTGAGGGACGAGGCGGCCAGGATATACCGTGAGGCCCTCAGGAAGGGCCTAGTGAGGGGCCGTTCCATAGTGTCCATGGTGGCTGCCTCCCTCTACGCTGCCTGCAGGAAGCTCGGCGTTCCCGTAAGGCTGAAGCAGGTGGCCAAGGTGTCCGTGATGGCCTACGACGAGAGGGGGGAGAGCAAGGCCCTCGAGAACGCCAAGAAGGAAGTGTCCAGGTGCTACAGGCTCATACTCAAGGAGCTGAAGCTGCCCGTCAAGCTGGCCGACCCGACCATATACGTCCACGGCATAGTGGAGAAGGCCCGCCTGCCGAGCGAGGTGGAAGGCATAGCCAGGGACATCATAAGGAGGGCCAAGGAGGCCAGGGCCATAGCCGGCAAGGACCCGCTGGGCGTGGCCGCCGCGGCCGTCTACATAGCCTGCGTGATGCTGGATCACAGGAGGACGCAGAAGGAGATAGCCAGGGTCGCCGGCGTGACGGAGGTAACCATAAGGAACAGGTACAAGGAGCTCAGGGAGAAGCTCCACTTGGAACTCCCGGAGTGAGGGGTTTAGAAGCCCAGTTTCTTGAACTCAAAACCGAGCTTGTAGAGGTACCTGAGGGCCGTGGAGGTTATGGCTGGCGCGACGAGGAAGCCCCTCACCCTATCAGGCCCGTAGCGCTCGGCCATGTGCTCGACGTACCTCCTGAGCTGGCTGACGGCGTCGAGGCCCGCCACCGACCTCTTGAACTCGCACACTACCATGCGCCCCTCCCTGTCCATGGCCAGGAGGTCTATGGTGCCGAGGGGGGTCGGGTGCTCCACATCCACGATCCTGAGGCCCTCCTCTAATAGGCTCGGGTCCTCCAGGACCTTGCTCACCAGGTCGGCCTCTGTTTTCTCGAGCACCAGCTCCTCGGAAGCTATGTTGTTGACCACGAGGAGGGCCAGGGCCCTCTCTATCACTATCCTTATGACCTCCCTCGGCCTCCTCCTTATGCTCATGAGAACGGGGAACCTCTCCTCCCTCAGGTAGTAGAGCCTGCAGCCGGGGGGCTGCCAGTTCCTCGGCTTGTGCTTGTCCCTCTCGTGTATGAGGAGGGTCCCATCGGGCTTCGATATGACCACCCTGAGGCCCCAATCGAGGTGGCTCTTGGCCCTGCCCTCGTACTCGACCTTGCATAACGCGTAGAGCACGAAGAACCTGCCGAGGACCTTCGGGAGCATGGCTTCTGCTTCCTCGCCCTCGTAGAACTCGAACTCGGAAGGGTATTCGTGGGCCTGCTCCATCCTCAAAACGGGGCCCCTGGGATTATGGAGATGAGGCTCTAAAAATGTTGGCGGAGCACACGGCCCAAAAAGCCGTCGAGGGACGTTGCCGTCGGCGCTCGCCGGCTCAGGCGCTGCGCGTCAGGATTATCTCTATGGAGGACACCGGCCTCGGGGGGTCGCCGACCATCTCCGTCCCTATGTTTATCTTCTCCACGGAGACGCCGGCCATCATCCTCTTGACGATCTCCGCGACGGTGACGGCCGTCGAGATGGCGCGGCCCCTGGCCTTCAGCGCGACCTTCGTGCTCCCGGCGTTGAACTGCATCGCGACGGCGGCCACGTAGTTCATCGCCGGCTTCCTGCCCACCAGTATAGTGGGTATCTGCTCGGCCACGGCTACCACCTTTCAGCGGTCCATAAGACGGGGGAGCAGCCTAATTAAGCTTTCGTCCCTTCTCGCCCAGCAGGGCTCTGAGGGGGATGTCTTGGTACGTCCCATCGGGTAGCATCCTCCTTATCGTTATGGGCAGGAGGCCCCTGTCGAGCTCCATGGTGGCTATCAGGACCGGGTCCGGCGGCGCCTCCTCAGGCGGTATGAGTATCGGGGCCCCCATGGCTATCTGGAGGGTCCTGGTCTCTATTATCCTGGCCCTCTCGTACTTCGTGAGCACCGGAGGGCCTATGCATACCTCTTTCTCGGCTTCCTCAATCGAGCTCACTTGAGGTTTCTCCCCCGCCCGCCTCGGTCTCGGTTTCCTCCGGGCCCTTCGGAGGCTTCTTCTCCTTAAGCTTGGCCGCGGCTATGACGTCGTCTATCTTCAGTATCATGGTGGCGGCCTCGGTGGCGGACTTTATGACCTGCTTCTTCACCAGGACGGGCTCGAAGACCTCCTTCTCCCACATGTCGCCCGTCTTGCCCCCGAGGACATCAACCCCGGTCCAGAGCTCGCCCTTCTTGTGGAGGGCCGTGAGCTCCGATATTATGTCTATCGGGTCGAGACCGGCGTTCTCGGCCAGCGTGACGGGTATGGCCTCGAGGGCATCGGCAAAGGCCTCGACCGCCTTCTTCTCCTTGCCCGGGAGGCCCTCGGCCCAGTCCCTGAGCCTCATGGCCAGCTCGAGCTCCGGGGCTCCACCTCCGGCCACTATCTTGGGCTCGAGGAGCACATCCCTTATCACGCAGAGGGCATCGTGTATGGATCTCTCGGCCTCATCCACCACGCGCTCGCTGCCGCCGCGTATGAGGATGGTGACGCTCTTCGGGTTCTTGCAGCCCTCTATGAAGACCATCTTGTCCTCCCCTACCTTCCGCTCCTCGACGAGCTCGGCCTCGCCCAGGTCCTCGGGCTTCAGGTCGTCAAGGTTCGTGACTATCCTGGCCCCGGTAGCCTTGGCCAACTTCTCCATGTCCGACTTCTTGATGCGCCTCACGGCCAGGATTCCGGCGCGGGCGAGGAAGTGCTGGACCATATCATCTATGCCCTTCTGGCAGAGGACCACGTTGGCGCCCACCTTCTTTATCTTCTCAACCATCTCCCTCATCATGCGCTCCTCTTCCTTTATGAAGGCCTCCATCTGCTCGGGCGTCTCTATGTGTATCTTGGCATCGAACTCCGTCTTCTCGACCTCAAGCGGGCAGTTAAGGAGGGCTATCTTGGCGTTCTCGATGCGCTTGGGCATGCCGGGATGGACTACCTCCTTGTCCAACACTATGCCCTTTATGAGCTGGGTCTCCATGAGGGAGCGGCCCGGCTTCTTCTCCACCTTCACGTCATCCACATCAACCTTGAATTTGCCATCCACCTCCTCGGCCACCTGCAGGATGGCCTCCGCCGTCAGCTCGGCCAGGTACTCGCGGTACTCGGCCACGAGCTTGCTGGCCATAGCGGTCATGGCTATCTTCTTCAGTACCTCCTTGTCCTTCGGGTTCACCTCGACGGCTATCTTGTCGAGTTCCTCAAGGGCCTTCTGGGCGGCCTTCCTGTACCCGTCTATTATGATGACGGGGTGGACGTTCTTATCGAGGAGTTCCTCGGCTTTCCCGAGGAGCTCCCCGGCCACTATGACGGCCGTGGTGGTGCCATCGCCCACCTCGTCGTCCTGGGTCTTGGCCACCTCGACCATCATCTTGGCGGCCGGGTGCTCGATCTCCATCTCGTCAAGGACCGTCCTCCCATCGCTCGTTATGGTGACGTCGCCGAAGCTATCGACGAGCATCTTGTCCATGCCCTTCGGCCCGAGCGAGGTCTTTATGGCCTCGGCCACTATCCTGGCGGCCATTATGTTCGCGTATATGGCTTCACGTCCCTTCCTGCGCGTGGTGCCTTCCTTCAGTATCAGAACGGGTATGCCCGTTGCTGAAGGCGCGGCTGCCATCACCACACCCCCGGCCGTGCTGAGGGCAGGTGCCTATAATATAAGCTTTTTCCGTTCGGTTCTCACGGCTGGGATGCCCTCGGGATGGACGGCCTGGACCTTTTGAGGGAAGAACAGGCGTTTTCCATGGCCTTCAGCCAGCTGAGGTAGGAATTGAGACCAGCCCTCAGGGCCGCGGTATCGGAGGCCATGAGGCGTATGACGAGCGTTGAGCCCTGGAGCTCCACGCGGACCTTTATCCTGCCGGTCGGGGGCTCCTCGGCCTCGGGGCACAGGGCCTTATAGAAGGCCTCGGCCAGCCTCACGTCCCCCAGGGGCAGCCTGAGCACGGCTTCGTGCCTCATTCCAGCTCCCATATCAGATGCCTCACCCTTATCCTCGGTCCTACCTCGCGGCCACCGGGCCTGAAGAAGCTCATGACGGCATACCTCTCCACGTCCGGCCTCACCCTCAGCACCACGTCGAAACCCTCTTCCTCCTCCGGACTGGCCAGGAGGGGGACGCCGAGGAAATCCGCCAGGGCGCTCCCGAGCCTCCTCCTCTCCGGCCTGGCCAGGACGGCCAGCTTCCTCACCTTCCCGAGCTTGACGCCGAGGTCCCTCCTCAGCTTTACCCCGTATATGTATATCAGGGGCGGGAAGGGCGTGAGGCCCTCGTCCCCGACCTCGTAGAGACATATCTTCCCCGGGTTCCCCTTCCACCTCGTCACGAGTATGACCCTGTCGGCCCCTATCTCCCATGCCTTCTCGGCTATGTCCTCGAAGCTCATCTTGCCCCTGTTCACCCTGACGGCCCCGGGCAGGGTGGCGGCAAGCTCGTTGCAGAAGGTCCTTATTATCCTCGTGGGCCTCCTCGACATGGTTATCATTATGGCCCCCATATCACCTCGGCCTCGGGGGCGTGGAGGCCCTACGCGCTATATCGCCCGTCTTGGTGTAGGGCACGTAGGCCCCTCCGGCGAAGACAAGACCGCACTTGCGGCATCTCCAGACGCCCACGGATACCCTCTTCACGGCCTTGGTCATGCACCTCGGGCACCTATGGGGCTGCCTCATGATGCTGACTATACGGGCCCACCTCTTCCTAAGGGTAGCACCATACCTCGGGCCGAAGGAGCCAGCGGGACCCACCTTCCTCGTCCTGCCCACCTGCCATCACCCCAGGACGAGGGCCCTGAGCTCCTGTGCTTTCTCCCTTGCTATATCTATTGCCTCCATGAGCTGCTCCACCGTGAAGGAGCCGGGCCCGCTCTTCTGGATGGCGCAGATGTTCCCGTCCTTGTTGATCGTGATGGTGACCTTGGCGTCCATGGAGAGCTCCTCGTCCAGGCACGGGTCCACTATGAGCTCCCCGCCCACGTTCGCCACCGTGACGGCCACGGGGTAATCCTGGACCTCCAGGGGCTTCCAGATACTCCTGTCGAGGACCACGTTCCCGTTCTCCGTCACCTGGTAGCCGAAGAGCTTGGTATCCAGTAGGGCCGCGAGAGCCGCGAGGGCTGAGGCATCCACGAGGTTGCCATCGTAGTTCAGGACGTATATGTCCAGGAAGAGGATGTAGGCCTTCTTGCCGGGTATTATGCATAGCTTCTCGAGGTCAACGGCCCTCGAGGACCTTATGCCCCTGTCCACGACCCTCGCGAGCTCTATAGCCCTCTCGTCAGGGGGCCCTGGCTCGAAGGTCGGGCTGGCGAGGGGGACGAGTTCCGCGTTCACGGTCAGTATGCCCTCGTTGGGCGTGTCCGGGTAGGGGACGTTCAGGCCCACCTTGACGCCCACAACGACCTCCGTCTTGCCGAGGCATACCAGGGCCGAGCCCTCGGCCGTCCCTATGATGCCCTTCTCCACCTTTATCTCGCGGTAATCCAGCTTGCCGCGCCCGTCTATCCTCTTGCCCTCGGATAGGAGCTGGAGGACGTGCTTCTTCCTCATCTTAGATATCACGGGTTCCTTAGCCATCCACCTCATTCTTCACCAGCCTCTACTTCCTTCTTTATCCTTATGAACCTCTCCCTCAGGGCCTCCTTCTGCCTCACGTATATCTGCTTGCAGCCCTCGATGGCCAGCTTTATGCACTCGGCCAGCTCCTCGGGCGTGAGGACGCCATCCATCTGGAAGAGCGTCACCTCGCCCAGGCCCGGCATCATGGCGAAGGGGACGTCCGCCTCGCCGTACTTGTCCTCCGTGTCGTTCAGGTCGAGCACTATGACGCCGTCCACCTTCCCGGCCGCGCAGGCGGCCACGAGGTCCCTCATGGGTATGCCCGCGTCCGCGAGGGCGAGGCTGGCCGCCGTTATGCTCGCGCACCTCGTCCCCCCGTCCGCCTGGAGGACCTCTATGAAGATGTCTATGGCCGTCCTCGGGAACTGCTCCAGGAAGAGGGCTGGCTCGAGGGCCTCCCTTATGACCTTCGATAGCTCTATCTCGCGCCTCGTGGGGGCAGGCGATTTCCTGTGCTCGACGGAGAACGGCGCCATGTGGTAGCGGCACCTCAGCACGGCCCTGTCCGGCAGGCCGAGGTGCCTCGGGTGCATCTCCTTGGGCCCGTAGACCGCCGCGAGGACCTTGGTGTTCCCCTGCTCGACGTAGGCAGAACCATCCGCGTTGGCGAGCACATCCACCTCTATGTGAAGAGGCCTGAGCTCGTCCGGCCTACGGCCATCTACACGCCTCCCCTCATCATCGATCAGCCTCGGTCTTGCTTCCGACAAGGCTCTCTTTCCCTTCCAGACGCACTCCGCGAGCTATTAAAAAGCCTTCGCTACACCTAAGACGGGCCCACCAGCTCCATGACGAGCCTATGGAAGTCCGTGATCTTCTCCGGCCTGAAGGGCGGCTCCAGGCTCAGGGACCAGAACCCGTAATCAGAGTGGGTCTTCCTCTTCCGGTCGAAGCCGTGGTCGCTCACCACCAGGCAGGCGTATTCGGGCCCGGCAGCCTCCCTGACGGCCATAGCCCATCCCTCCGCCATCCAGTAGATCCTGTGTAGCACGAGGGAGGCCCTAAGGCCCTTTATGAAGAGGTGGTGGGCGATGTCCGGCAGGGGCAGGTAGAGCATGAGCACGTCCGGCCCGTGGCGCTCGAGTTCTTCTATGGCCAGGGAGACCCGCCTCGCGCACTCCCTCACGCAATAATCCAGGAATTTGAAGCGCTTGCTCATCGGGGCCGTGATGAACCTGCTCCATGCCGTCCTGAAATGCTCGTTCCAGCGCTCGTTGTAGCCCGGCACCTCTATGGCCTTAACGCGCAGGCCCCTCTCGCGCAGTATCTCGAGGAAGACCCGTTTCCTCAATCTCAGCGGCATATTAGCTGGCGGAAGACTCCTGAAAAAGCCGAGCTTACGCAGAAGAGCCCTCAGGCCCAACCTCCTGGACGACAGCAGCTTCCTCCTTATCATGTAGGCCTGTCTGAGCACGGGCGGAAACGCCTCAGCACGCCTCATGGCCCTCAGGGCGTCCAAGTCATAGCCGAG
>CAYNQQ010000023.1:0-10850 GCA_964399385.1 uncultured Candidatus Bathyarchaeia archaeon
GGAGAAACGCTGAGGCTTCTCTCGGACCGAGAGAGGAGCCCAGCCTTATAATCTTCAGGGGCAAGGAAGCCCGGTGTCGTAGGTGGAGGCGGGCAGCAAGGGGGCCGGGGGCCCTCCTCAGCCGTCCGGGCGAGGCTAAATACTTAAATAGGGCCATAACGGCCTCTACCACCGGCGATGAACTACCAATCGTCCTGCCAAAGTTGAGGCCCCGCCCCCTCTGGCGCGCCCGCTTAATCTGGCCTCCGGAGGTGATAGGGCATGTGGAGCATACTCTACCTGCTGAGGAATAACCCGGATAAACTACGCTGGAGCCAGGAGAGGCGAGGACTCGACCCGGGCATCGTGGATGAGGCCCTCAAATACGACCAGCTCTGGCGCAAGGCCCTGAAGGAGCTTAACGACCTGAGGCACCAGCACAACGTCATCTCACGCCAGGTCGCCCGCCTTAAGGGCCCGGAGCGGGAGGCCAAGATAAGGGAGGCCCGCGAACTCCTCAAGCGCATAGAGGAGCAGGAGAAGCTCGTCAAGGAGTATGAGACCAGGAGGAACGAGCTACTGCTCTCCATACCTAACGTCGTCCACGAGTCCGTCCCGGTGGGCGCCGACGAGAGCGATAACGTGCCCATACGCTACTACGGCAGGCACAGGGTCTGGGAGGGGCATCTGGATGCCTTCCTGGCCGAGACGGAGGGGAAGGGCTTCAAGGTCGATTACGAGGTCATAGATTGGCGCCCCGTCGGCCACGCCGATATGCTCGAGGTCCTCGGGATGGGCGATACCCTGAGGGCCGCGAGAGCGGCTGGCTCACGCTTCTACTACCTCTTCGATGACTTGGTATGGCTCGACATGGCCCTCCTGGCCTACGCCCTGGACAAGATGACGCAGTGGGGCTTCAGGCCCTGCATACCCCCCTACATGCTGAGGAGGGCCCCCTATGAGGGCGTAACAGCCCTTAGCGATTTCGAGGACGCCATCTACAAGGTGGAGGGCGAGGACCTCTATTTGATAGCGACGAGCGAGCACCCTATGGCGGCCCTCTACATGGGCGAGATACTCGATGAGGATGACCTGCCCATCCTGCTCACGGGCATAAGCCCCTGCTTCCGCAAGGAGGCCGGGGCACACGGTAAGGACACGAAGGGCATCTTCCGCGTCCACCAGTTCCACAAGGTAGAGCAGTTCGTCTTCTGCAGACCAGAGGAATCCTGGGAGTGGCACGAGCGCCTGATAAAGAACGCCGAGGAGCTCTGGCGTGGCCTTGGCGTGCCCTACAGGGTCGTCAACATCTGCACGGGCGATCTCGGCGTGGTGGCGGCCAAGAAGTACGACCTGGAGGCCTGGATGCCTGCCCAGGGGAAGTGGCGCGAGATGGTCTCCTGTTCCAACTGCACGGATTGGCAGAGCTACAGGCTGAGGATACGCTACAGGCCCAAGGGCGGAGGGCCCAACGTGCTCGTCCACACCCTTAACTCGACGGCCATAGCCTCGACCCGCGCCATAACGGCCATCCTCGAGAACTTCCAGGAGCCGGATGGCACGGTCGTGATACCCAAGGTCCTCAGGCGCTACCTCGAGCCCTTCGAGGAAGCCCCCAAGGAGGTCATAAAGCCCAGGCGGGAGAGGAAGAAGTAGCAGGGCAAGCTTATTAGCAAGAGGCCCCGCGATATCCCGGGCATGAGGAAAGACCAGCTCGTTCTGGTTCTGGCCATAGCCCATCTGGCCTTAACGCTCATCGCCACCCAGGCCCGGGCTGCTCCTCCCCAGGGGGAGGTCCTGGTGGTCCAGTTGGCCATGGATATAGATGCCGGGGCCGAGGAGCTCGTCAGGAGGGCCTTCGATTATGCCAGCGAGAACAGCGAGCGCGTGAGGGCCGTGGTGCTGGAACTCGACACCTATGGCGGCTGGGTCTACGCCATGGATAGGATAATAAACTACATAACCGAGAGCTCCTTCATGACGGTGGCCTTCGTCCCGGAGAACGGGAAATGCTTCTCGGCCGGGGCCTACATATTCATGGCCTGCTCCAAGACGGCCATGGCCCCCGGCTCGGCGGTGGGGTCCTGCATGCCTGTTGACGCCATGGGAGGGCCGGCCGACGAGAAGGTCGTGAACGCCATGGCCGCCAGGATGAGGGCCCTGGCGGACGCCCATGGCCGGAACGCCACGGCGGCGGAGGCCATGGTGAGGCAGAACGCTGATTTCACGGCTGAGGAGGCCCACAGGATAGGGATATGTGATATGCTCGTCTCGGGTCTCGATGGCCTGTTGGCCGAGCTCGGCCTATCCAGGGCCGGGCTGGTCTACTTCAGCCCCGATTGGCACGTCAGGTTCCTGTCCTTCATATCCAATCCCACGGTCCAGGGCCTCCTGATGTGGGCTGCCGTGTGGCTGATCCTCATCGATATATTCCACCCGACCTTCGTCCTCAGCATCATAGCCCTCGCCCTCCTCGCCCTGGCCCTCTGGGGTGCTGGCGTCATACACACCCACCCGCTCGCCCTGATACTCGTGGCCCTCGGCTCGGCCCTCACGCTTGTAGAGCTGAAGAAGCCGGGCATAGGGCTCGAGATAGTGGGCATCCTGCTCATAGCGGCTGGCATACTGTTCGCCTACCAGCTCGAGCCCTTCATGGTCATAGAGGGGCCAGAGATAGCCCTGCTCGTCATAGCCGTGGCGGGCGGGGCGGTCCTCGGGTACTACCTGTACAGGATGAGGGTCTCCCTTAAGGAGAAGCCCAGGCTGCACGAGCCCGGCCGGCTCGTGGGCCTCACGGGCCTGGCCAAGACGGATATAATGCCCGATAAACCGGGGGTTGTGCTCGTGGAGGCCGAGGAATGGACGGCTACCTCGGAGGAACCGATCCCCGCTGGTTCTAAGGTAAGGATTATAAGCGTTAAAGGGCTGACGCTCGAGGTGAGGAGGGAAGAGGAAGCTTGACGGCTGTCGTGCCCCTGTGGCCCCTCGCCCTCCAGGTGGTCGCTGTCCCCGGCCTGTGGTTGCTCGTGATCCTCGTGGTCATAATATTCGTCATCGGGCTCCTCGCCATGTCCATAAAGATAGTGCCGGAGTTCAAGAGGCTCGTAGTGTTCAGGTTCGGGAGGTTCATAGGCGTCAGGGGGCCCGGCATCACGTTCCTGATACCCTTCATAGAGCGGGGCCAGTGGGTCGACCTGAGGGAGAACTTCATAAACGTGCCCCACCAGACCTGCATAACGAAGGACAACGCACCAGTTGACATAGACTTCCTCATCTACTTCAAGGTCATAGACCCGGCAAAGTGCGTCCTGAACGTGACGGACTTCGACGGCGCTGCCACGGGCATGGCAACCACGATACTGAGGGCCGTGGTGGGCGATATAACGCTCGACGATGTCCTGGCGAAGAGGGACGAGATAAACGCCGTCCTGCGGACCAAGCTGGACGAGGTGACCGAGCGCTGGGGCGTTAAGGTCACGAGCGTCGAGATACGTGAGATACTGCCCCCGAAGAGCGTCACGGACGCCATGGTGAGGCAGATGGCGGCCGAGAGGGACCGCAGGGCCATGGTGACGAAGGCTGAGGGCGAGAGGGAGTCCGCCATAAAGGTGGCTGAGGGCAAGAAGCAGGCCATGATACTGGAGGCCGAGGGCAAGAAGCAGGCTGCCATACTGGAGGCAGAGGGCGAGAGGCAAGCAGCCATACTCAGGGCCGAGGGGTATGCCTTAGCCCTCCAGAAGATCTACGAGGTGGCCCGGGAGGTGGACCCGAAGACCATGACGCTCCAGTACCTCGAGGCCCTTAAGACCATAGGGCAGAGCCCTGCCACGAAGTTCATCTTCCCCATGGAGTTCACGCGCCTCATAGCACCGATAAGCGAGCTGGTCTCTAAGACGGGCGAGACATCTGGCGGGGAGAAGAGCCGGAGGATAACGAGCCCCTGACAAAAAGCTTAATAGTTAGCTCCTCCCGTGAGCCACGGTGATGGGATATGCCCACGCACGGCTCGCTCGCCAAGGCCGGTAAGGTGCGCTCGCAGACCCCAAAGCTCCCGGCCAGGCCCAGGCGTAGCCCTGTCCCCAAGGTCAGGAACAGGCGCAACTACGTGAAGAGGTTCATACTCGGCCGCAGGCCCGGCCAGAACTGGATAAACGTGAAGTAGGGGCCCTAACGCCTTGGTCGAGGCAGACCTCATACTCTTCGATGGCCATTTTATATCGCCTGAGGCAAAAGGGCCCGTGGGCTCCGCCCTGGCCATCAAGAACGGGCTTATCTTGGCCATCGGCGATGAGAGATCCATGAGGAGGTTCGTGGGCGATGGGACGAGGGTTATAGACCTCGAGGGGAGGGCCGTCCTCCCCGGGCTCTCAGATGCCCACGTCCACGGCCTATCGCTCGGCATGAGGCTGGGGTGGGCCGACCTCAGCGGTGCGGGTTCCATAAAGGAGCTCGTGGAGAGGCTAAGGAGGCACCTGTCCTCGCTCGGCCCAGGCGAGTGGGCTATCGGGTTCGGCTGGGACCACGAGAGGTTCTCGGAGCGAAGGCTCCCGAGGAAAGAGGACCTCGATGCCGTCTCCAAGGAGAGGCCCGTGGTGGCCTTCAGGAAATGCGGCCACCTCTGTGTCCTCAACTCGGCAGCCCTTAAGCTCCTCGGGGGCAAGCTCGCCGAGCTCGTGGAGAAGGGTTTTGCTCTCACCGACCCGGGGACGGGTGAGCCCACGGGCGTTTTGGTTGAGGAGGGCCTCCAGGCCCTGAGGGAGGTCATGCCCGAGCCCGATAAGCGCCGGGTCGCTGACGCGGTGAACAGGGCCATAGACGAGGCCTTGAGCAAGGGCCTGACGTGCCTCCACTGGATAGCGGAGAGGCCCGAGGAGCTCTCGGTCATCATGGCCCTGAGGGCCCTCGGTCAGCTCAGGATAAGGCTCTACCTCCTCTTCCCGGTCAGCATGATGGAGCACCTCCTCGCGCTCGGCCTGAGGACGGGCTTCGGCGATCCCTGGGTCAGGATAGGGGCCATCAAGGTAATCCTTGATGGCTCCCTGGGGGCGAGGACGGCCTACCTGAGGGAGCCCTACTCCGACCAGCCCGATGAGAGGGGCCGCCTGTTATACACGGAGCGCGAGCTCGCCGGGATAGCCCGGAGGGCCCACGAGGCCGGTCTCCAGCTCGCCATCCACGCCATAGGCGATGGCGCCGTCGAGCTCGCCCTCAAGGTCCTGGCCGGCCTGCCCGGGGGGCCCGGGAGGATGAGGCACAGGATAGAGCACGCCTCCGTCTTGGACCCCGGCATGATAAGGATGATGGCCTCTCTGGGCGTGGTGGCCTCCGTCCAGCCCCACTTCATAGTATCTGATTTCTGGGTGGAGGAGCGCCTCGGGCCCCACAGGGCGAGGTGGACCTACCCGTTCAAGTCCATGCTGGAGGCCGGCGTGGTCTTAGCCGCTGGCTCGGACGCGCCCGTCGAGCCCATAGACCCCATCAGGGGCATGCTGGCGGCCATGGAGGCCCAGAGGCCGGAGGAGAAACTGGACTTCTGGGAGGCCCTGAGGGCATACACATACGGTCCCGCCTTCGCCTCCTTCCAAGAGGGTTTCTCCGGCTCCATAGAGCCCGGCAGGGTGGCCGACCTGACGGTGCTGTCGTGCGGGCCGGAGGGCCTGGATGACCTGGCCGAGGCCGGGGTGGATGCGACCTTCGTGTGCGGGAGGCTGGCCTACTCCCGTGTGGAGCTCCTCGAGGTCCGCTGAGGGTTATAAGCCGGGTTAAGGACTTCCCAGCCCCCTAACAAGGACATAATTGGCCCGTGGCTCCGAGCGGGCCCCGATGGAGCCCGGTTTTAAACACCCGATTTCAGGCCGGGGGAGGCCCCGGGCCCCCGGGCCATGAGCGCGGGGGCAAACCTTATAATGCCCGAGGGGGCCCCACCACCCCGCCATGGAGCTCAAACAGAGGATAATCGAGGTGTTGAGGAGGGGCCCCATGGTCCTCGAGGAGATAAGCAGCTCGGTGCCCGTTGCCGAGGAGGAACTGCTCGCGGAGCTCGGGAGGCTCGTCGGGGAAGGGCTCGTAAAGCGCCGGAGGTCGAACGGCCTATGGATATACTGGCTCGATGAGGACGGGTGCCCGAGCCTCAGGGATTGGGAGGTGGTGGAGGGGCTCACCGTCCTCCAAGTCCTCGAGGAGGCATCGAGGTTGGCCTGAGCAGGTTTTTATCCGGCCGGGGCCCCTGGACGAAGGCGCATGGAGCTGGAGGTATGCAGGCGCATAGTGGAGGAGCTGATGGCCCTCGACGAACCCACGGAACGGGATGTGGAGAAGATCAAGCTCAGGTTCCTCAGGGCCCACAGGCTCTCATGGGTGCCGAGGAACTCGGACCTCATCAAGGTCCTGAGGCCCGAGGAGAAGGAGAAGCTCCTGCCCATCCTCGTGAAGAAGAAGGTGAGATCCATCTCGGGCGTGGTGGTCATAACCGTCATGACCAAGCCCATGCGCTGCCCGAAGCCCGAGCCCTGTATTTACTGCCCGGGAGGGCCCGATAGGGGAACCCCGCAATCCTATACAGGTCTCGAGCCAGCGTGCAGGAGGGCCCTCCAGAACGATTTCGACCCCTACGGCCAGGTGGTCTCGAGGATGGAGCAGCTGAGGGAGATAGGGCATATCGTTGATAAGGTCGAGCTGATAATACTCGGGGGCACGTTCACGGCCTACCCGGACGATTACCAACGCTGGTTCGTGAAAAGGTGCCTCGATGCCCTGAACGGGATGGAGGCCAGCTCCCTCGAGGAGGCCAAGAGGATAGCCGAGACACGGGCGTCCGTCAGGAACTCGGGCATAACCGTCGAGACGAGGCCTGATCGCGCTGGCGAGAAGGAGGTAGACCTCCTGCTCGAGCTCGGCGTGACGAGGGTCGAGGTGGGCGTCCAGACCGTATATGACGATGTCTACGAGCTGGTCAGGAGAGGCCATACGGTCAAAGATGTCGAGGAGTGCTTCAGAATCCTCAAGGACAGCGGCTTCAAGATCGTGGCCCACCTCATGCCCAACCTGCCCGGCTCCGATCCGGAGAGGGATCTCGAGATGTTCAGGACCGTCTTCCGGGATGAGCGCTTCAAGCCGGATGCCGTGAAGATATACCCGACCCTGGCCATAAGGGGCACGGCCCTCTACGATATGTGGAGGAGAGGGCTCTGGGAGCCCTATCCCCTCGACGTGCTCATAGAGCTGATCGCGAAGATCAAGGCCATGGCCCCCCCTTGGGTCAGGATACAGCGGGTCCAGCGGGACATACCTGCCACCGTCATAGAGGCCGGGCCGAGGAAGAGCAACCTCAGGGAGCTGGTCCAGCGCTACATGAGGGCCAGGGGGCTCAGGTGCCGCTGTATAAGATGCCGGGAGGTAGGGCACAAGATGCTGAAGGAGGGGGTCCTCCCCGACCCAGAGGACGTGAGGCTCGTCAAGTACCGCGAGGAGGCATCGGGAGGGGTGGACCTCTTCCTGTCCTTCGAGGACGTGGGGAAGGACATACTGATAGGCTACGTGAGGGTTCGCGTGCCCTCCGAGGCGGCCCACAGGCCTGAGGTGAGGGCCGTCCCATCGGCCATAATAAGGGAGCTCCACGTCTACGGCCCCATGGTCCCGGTGGGCTCGAGGAGGCCGGATGGCTGGCAGCACAGGGGATACGGGGCCAGGCTTATCGCCGAGGCCGAGAGGATAGCGAGGGAGGAATATGATGTGAGGAAGATGCTCATCCTCAGCGGCCTCGGGGTCAAGCGTTATTATGCCAGATTTGGCTACAGGCCCGACGGGCCCTACGTCTCCAAGCCCCTCATCGGGTAAGGGCCCTCGAAAACTTAAAAGCCCATGCTCGATGGCCGTCTGGGGAGAGAGATGGGGTCGAGGCTGAAGGAGCTCATACCGAAGCCCAGGAGCAGGTTCCTGCGCGTGAGGTGCCCGAAGTGCGGGAACGAGCAGATAGTATTCAGCCACGCCACGACGCGTGTGAAGTGCTTCGTGTGCGGGACCCAGCTGACGGAGCCGAGGGGTGGCAAGGCCAAGATATTGGGCGTGGTGGTCGAGGAACTCGAGTGATGGAGCCCGAGGTGGTGCGCCCGTGAGCTCCCGGAGGCGGAGGAGGGAATGGCCCAAGGTCGGCGAGCTGGTCATAGCGACCGTCCACAGGATAACGGATTACGGGGCCTACGTCCTGCTGGACGAGTACGGGGATAAGGAGGGCCTCCTCCACATATCCGAGATATCGTCGAGCTGGGTCAGGAACATAAGGGATTGGGTCCGCGAGGGGCAGAAGGTCGTCCTAAAGGTCATCAGGGTGAACCCGAGGAGAGGCCACATAGACCTCTCGCTGAGGAGGGTGAGCGAGGTAGAGAAGAGGAACAAGTTCTTGGAGTGGAAGAGGGCGAGGAGGGCCAGGAGCATACTGGCGACGGCCGCCAACAGGCTGAACGTGCCTGCCGAGGAGGTCATAAACGCGGTCTGGGATAGGCTTGAGAATGAATTCGGGGAGGTGCTGGCCGGCCTCGAGGCTGTGGCCGAGGAGGGGGCGGATTTCCTCATCAAGCTCGGGGTCCCGGAGCACATAGCCAAGGCCGTGGCCGAGGTGGCCCAGGAGAGGATGAGGAAGAAGGAGGTCAAGATAGCGGGCATTCTGACCCTGACCTCCCCGGCCCCTGATGGCGTCAACCGCATAAAGAAGGCCCTGCTCGAGGCTGAATCCTCATGCCCAAGCCCGGCGAAAGCCAACATATACGCCATAGGCGCGCCGAGGTACAGGGTCGAGATAATAGCCGATGATTATAAGATGGCCGAGAGAGCCCTCAAGGCCGTGGCCGAGAAGGCCCTGGAGGTCATAAGGCAGCTCGGGGGCCAGGGCTCCTTCGAGAGGGAGGAGAAGTGAGGTGGCTCATGAGGAAGTGCGTGAACTGCGGCCGCTACACGCTAAGGCAGGACAAATGCCCGGTCTGCGGGTCCGAGGTCAGGATACCACATCCGCCCCGCTTCTCCCCCGAGGACAAGTATGTCAGGTACAGGATTAAGGCCAGGGAGTCCTCTGAGGAGCGGGGTTAAGGTTAAAAGCCCCTGCGCGGGGCCTCTCTCTTGGCCATGGAGCTGAAGCACATAACATACCGCTACAACCCGCTCTTGGAGCGCAAGGAGGTGTACTTTGAGATAGACCACTCGGACATAGGCTCGACGCCGAGGAGGGCCGATGTGAGGAAGCTCCTGGCCGAGCACTTCGGGGTCGAAATCGATAGGGTGGTGGTGAGGAAGGTGGAGACCATGACGGGGACCATGGTGGCCAGGGGCGAGGCCCACATATACGATAGCGTGGAGATGGCGAGGTTCGTGGAGCCAGATTACATACTGAAGAGGAACGAGATGGCCGTCCCAGGCGAGGAGAGCGGGGAGACCTCGGGAGCGGGGGGTGAGTAAGCCTGCCGCCGAGGGAGAAAGGGGTCTGGACGTATTACGAGATTAAGGACGGGAAGCTCATCAGGAAGCTCCCGTTCTGCGAGCGGTGCGGGCCCGGGGTCTTCATGGCCGACCACGGGGACAGGTGGCAGTGCGGGAAGTGCGGCCTCACGAAATACAAGACGGAGGCCACCGGAGGGAAGAAGGGCGGTGGGAGATGAGGAGGTCCTCTGCCTGGGCATAGAATCCACGGCCGATGACTTCTCGGTCGGTATAGCCAGCTCTGACGGGCGTATCCTCGCGAACGTGATAGATGCCTTCCTATCGCCCGAGGGGGGCATACACCCGAGGGAGGCCGCGAGGCACCACTCTGAGGTAGCTGGCGGAGTGCTCGCGAGAGCTCTTGAGGAAGCCGGTATCTCCATCGAGGAGGTGGACGTGATAGCCTTCTCCCAGGGCCCAGGGATGGGCCCCTGCCTCAGGGTGGGGGCCACCGTGGCCAGGGCGCTCGCCTCCTACTTCGGGAAGCCCCTCGTGGGCGTCAACCACTGCGTAGCTCACGTGGAGATAGGCAGGCTGGCCTGCCGCATGGAGGACCCCCTGACCCTCTACGTCTCGGGGGGCAACACGCTCGTCACGGCCTTCGAGGCAGGCAGGTACAGGGTCTTCGGGGAAACACTCGATATACCCATCGGGAACTGCCTCGATGTCTTCGCCCGGGAGGCCGGGCTCAGGCCCACGCCCGGCAAGCCCCTCGGCGCCCTCGTGGAGGAACTCGCCTCCAGGGGCCGGGAGCTCGTCCCCCTGCCCTACGTGGTCAAGGGCATGGATTTGTCCTTCAGCGGCCTCCTCACGGCGGCCATAAGGCTCCTCAGGTCGGGCCGGTACAGGCTTGAGGACCTGTGCTTCAGCCTCCAGGAGGTGGCCTTCTCCATGCTGGCCGAGGTGACGGAGCGGGCCCTGGCCCACACCGAGAGGGCCGAGCTCCTCCTCACGGGCGGGGTGGCCGCCAACAGGAGGCTGAGGGAGATGCTGGAGCACGTGGCCTCGGAGCACGGGGCCAGGTTTGCCGTCGTCCCCAAGGAGCTGGCCTTGGACAACGGGGCCATGATAGCCTGGACAGGCCTCCTGGCCTACAGGTCCGGCCTCACCACGCCCGTGCTCGAGAGCCACGTAAGGCCCAAATGGCGTATAGACGAGGTCCCGATCCCCTGGAGGAGCCTGGAGGCCATATCTAAGGCTTAAGCCGATGGCCCGGCGACCTCGACAGGGTGATGATGAAGATAGCGGTGGGGCTAAGGGGTGGCCGGGAAGGCAGGAGCTGATGGCCCCCAATTCTTATAAGAAGGTAGACCCGGCCATCTCTTAGGGCCCGTAGCTCAGCCTGGATAGAGCGGGGGCCTTCTAAGCCCCAGGTCCCGGGTTCAAGTCCCGGCGGGCCCGCC
>CAYNQQ010000024.1:0-9050 GCA_964399385.1 uncultured Candidatus Bathyarchaeia archaeon
CTTCACCACGATCATCTCTTCCTCGTCGCCGGCTGGCCTGGCCTTCTTCTGCTTCTTCTCGGCCCGAGTGCCACGCAGTATGGCGTATGCTGTTGCCCTGGCCTCATCCAACATCTTCATGGCCTTCTTCACCTCCCTCTTCTTCCACCAACCCCTGGCGGCCAGGAGGATGCGCTCCACCATGCCTATCGGTATGGCGTTGTAGTGATACTCGGGTTCCCCGGGCATGAAGACCTCTTTTATTATGATTATGTGCCTCGTCCTGAGGCCCCTCAGGCCCCCGAAGACGCCTATGGACCTCACAGGCGTGTCGAACTCACGCTCCGGAAGGCCCAGGGGCCTCCTGGCCTCGGAAGCATCTAGCCAGTGGACCTCCACCAGGTCCCCGACCTCGAGTTCTTCCACGCTGACCTCCCGGCCCTGAACCGTCAGTCCATCCACCTCCTTTGGCCCTGCCGTCCTGCTGACGTAAAAACCATGCGGTTCTATCGTCAAGTGGTCGGGCGGCTGGCCAACTCGGTCGCTGACCAAGGCATGACCGTCAAGGAGGCCCTCGGCGGGTGCTCATGGTTCTTCCTTGAGGGCCCTGAGGCCGTCCAAGACCTTCCTGCCTTCCTCGCTCAAGGACAGCATCAGGCCTCCCCTCGGCCCCCTCCCGTGGCTGACGAGGAGGCCCTTCTCCATGCAGAACCTCATGTATCTGTGGGCTGTTGCGTAGGTGAGGCCTGTTTCCTTGGCTATCCTGTAGAGCGTTGTTGGGCCTAGCTCCTCAAGGGCCTCAAGGAACTTGAGGAGGCCTTCTAAGCTCGGCAGGCCCACGTTCCTCGGCATCTTCCCTCCCTCAGGACGGCCTCAGGGCTTTTCCGAGGCCAGCCCCGGAGCTCCTGACGACCTCTTCTATCACGGCCCTCACCCTGCGCCTCAGTTCCTCGAGGGCCCCGGGCCGGCCGTCCAGCTCTTCTATCTGGTCCAGCACCCAGCCGAGGGCCTCCAACACGCCCCTGCTGTATTCGTTCATGCTCTTTCCTCCAGGCCCCCGGGCGATCGATTGTCTTATAAATCGGGCCCGGCGGGCCTCCCCGAGGGGGAGAGAGGAATAGAAAACTATGCTTTATCCATCACCCGCTTCATATATCTCTTGGGGACAGGTATCGCCGAGAAGACGTATCTTATGCGTGGGATATGACCAAATGTTCAGGACAAATGCATCGTCTACATGATTTTTAAGGCCATTTCTCGGCCGAAAATGCGAGGGAAAAGGATGGCCGGGGGAGCCGGTCGGGCGGGCCAATCGGCCGAGTTCGAGGTCAGGGGGCCCATATCGGTCTCCGTCCCCCTGAGGATACGTGGGACGGCCATAAGGGCCGGCCTGAGCCGGAACTGGCGCCTCTACCTGGCCGAGGAGCTGAGGAAGGCAGCCGAGACGCTGACCGGCAAGCCGATCTACATGGAGCACGTATCGGCCGATAGGGCGGTCGGGAAGGTCCTGAGGGCCTGGTGGGACGATGAGGAGAAGGCCGTGAAGTTCGAGGCCGAGATATATGACCCGGATGTGGCCGAGAAGATAAGGAAGGGCATCATAAGCCACGTCAGCATAGCAGCCGATTACGAGCTCCTGGAGCCCTTTGACGGCGAGGTCCCGCACGGGCTACGCTTCAGGGAGCTCAGCCTCGTGGCCGTCCCGGGCGTCCCGGGGGCCGACATAGAAGTCGTGGAGAAACTGCTCGAGAAGCTGGAGGAAGGCTTCGAGCTAAGGGCGAAACGCATAGCTGAGTCCTACGAGGCCCAAGAGGGCCAGGAGGCCCCTGAAGAACGCTACACGCCCGATGAGGTCAGGAGGCTGGAGGAAGAACGGTCAGAAAGGAGCCGGAAATACGGCATAGAAGTGAGGCCCGATGGGCACCTCACGCCCCCGAGGCGCTTTTATGAGGAAGGCGCCAGGACGGAAGAAGATTACGCTGACCCCGTGAACTGGCGCTACCCGATACACAGGCCCGAGAACGTGAGGGCAGCCCTGGCCTACTGGGCCCGGTTCAGGACCTACTACAAGCGCCAGGAGAGCAGGAACGCCATCTTCGAGCGCATCGTGAGGGCGGCCATAAAGTTCGGCCTCAAGCTGGATTGGTCCAAGTGGGAGGACCTCCCTGAGGCCAGGGCTCTGCCAGAGGAGCTCAAGGCTGCCTTCGAGGGCTACCCGGCCGCTCCCCCGGCCAAAGAAGTCGAGGAAGGCAAGGGAGGTGGGAGCTTGGAGGAGAAAGTGAGCGTTTTGCCGGAGCCGGGGGGCCAGGACAAATACGAGCGCATAGCGAAGGTCCTGAGGGAGGCCCTGAAGAGCTCTGATGCGGCAGCCGCCATACCGGCCGTCTGGACGCCCGAGATAGTCCGCAGGCCCGCCGGCCTGGTGGCCAACCTTGGCGATGCGGTCCGCACCTACCCGCAGGTGAGGGGGCAGCCGGGCGACAAGGTGAAGGTCCCGAGGCTGGACAGCGTCGAGTTCGTGGAGCTGGCCGAGGGGACGGCCCCGAGCGAGCCGGGCCTGACCTTGGACAGCGTCGAGATAACGCTGAAGGAGTATGGCCAGCTAATCAGCATAACCTACTCGGTCCTGGAGGACATAAGGCCTGATGTCGTAGCCGCCATAGAGGAGATGTTCACCGAGGCCGCAAAGCTGAAGGAAGACGAGGTCATATTGTCCAAGCTTGAGGCCGTCTCGGAGCCAGCAGCCGTCCTCTACGCTGGCGGGAAGGCCTCAGAAGCCGACCTGACGGCCTCTGACGTCTTCACGCCCGATTTGGTGGCAAAGGCCATAGGGGCCGTGATGTCAAAAGGCTACCCGGTCAAGCGTGGCGATCTCACGCTCGTGGTCCACCCGAAGCAGTTCCAGGACCTTCTCCAGAACGCCCAGTTCACGAACGCAGCCATGTGGGGTGGCCCCGAGGTCGTCAGGGAGGGGAGGCTCAGGGAGTTCCTGGGCGTCAACATAGTGGTCAGCACGAAGGTCCCGACGGGGACGAGCTCCGATGGGACGACGACCTACCACGCCTTCGTCTTCCACAGGGACGCCGTTGCCCTGGCCTACAAGCGTGAGCTGACGCTGGAGCAAGAGCGTGACATAGCTTCCAGGATAATGAAGATAATGGCAACGCACAGGTTCGGGGCCGAGGTCATCCTGCCGTCCGCAGTCGTGAAGGTCATAACGGCCTGAGGTGGTCGGAATGGGCCTCTGCAGCCCTGAGGACGTCAAGATGAGGCTCGGGATACCCCTCGAAGACACGACCTACGACCGGGAGATAGAATTGCTCATAGAGGAAGCCTCCGAGATAGCCGTCGCCATACTTGGCCAGTCCTGGCCTGGCCCGGACGACACGCCGAGGCTCGTCAGGTATGCCACGGCCAATATAGCGGCAGGCCTCTTCAAGCGCCTCAGGGGCCCGTCGAGCGAGGAGAGCCCGCTCTACCAGCTCGGCCTGGACGAGCTCGAGTTCTACAAGCGCTCCGTGAGGGGGCTCGGGAAGGCATGATGACCTTCCAGCACGACCTCGATGACGTCCTGAGGGCCTTCTGGGAGCTCGTCCGCTGGTCCACGGGCCTGTCGTCCGAGCTGGTCCGGGAAGCAGCCAGGAGGGCCGAGGAGCTCATCAGGGAGAGGGCCCCGAGGCGCTCCGGCAGGCTGGCCGACAGCGTTTCATCCGAGGTGCGTGGAAACGAGGCCTTAGTAGGCCCGAAGGTCCCTTATGCGGTCTTCATCGAGCGTGGGACCAGGCCCCACGAGATAAGGCCCAGGTCGGCCCGGGCACTACGCTTCCTCGCCAAAGGCCGGCTGGTCTTCGCAAGGAGGGTGTGGCACCCGGGCATAAGGCCCCGCTTCTTCGTCCTCAGGGCTGCAGAGGCCCTCAGGTCCGAGCTAGGAGGCATCTTCAGGGAGGCCTGGGAGCGTGGCCCTGGATAAATCGCTCGTCGAGGCCGTGATGGAGAAGGTCCTCGAGGTCCTGAGGTCCGATGAGGTCCTGGCCAGCGAGATAAGGGCCTTCAGGCTCTGCGAGCCCCTAAAGCTCGTGGAGTTCCCGCTCCTCTACGTGGAGTTCAGCCCTTCTTCCGGCGAGGAATTCGCCATAAGGTCCTCTGGCCTCTACGAGCGCAGGATAAGGCTCGACGTCTGCGTGGTAGATAGGCACGTGGAGCCGGAGAAAGCGGACATCAAGGTCTTCAGGCTGGCCGAGAGGGTATGCCGGACGATAGCCAGCAACCCGAGGCTGGACGGCCTCGTGGAGGACACGGTCATAGAGAAGGTCCTGCCCGGCTACGGCGTCCTCGGTGACCACGCCATCTCGCAGGCCAGGATAACGCTCTTGTGCAGGGTGATGTGGCGTGCTTGATTTCCTGGCCCCTCCCGCCGAGTGGGCCAAGAGGCAGGAGCCTCTGGCCCAGGCGTGTGAGGAGGTGGGAGCTTGGAGGAAGTCCTGGTCTTCCTAGGGGTCCTCTTGGGCTGCCTCGCCAGGTCCCTGGTCCCGTTCATGAGGAAGCTCGGGAAGATGGCGAGGGAGGGGAAGGCCCTTGCCTGGGACCACAGATACACGGCTTCCATGGCCGTGTCGCTCTTCGTGGGCTTCGTGGCAGCCATGTTCGTGGCACCGACCGTCCCGGCGGGCCTCGGCGCTGGCATAACGGCGTTCTGCACGGCCTTCATCGTGGGCTTCGGCTCCAACAGCGTCGTCAACGAGGTCATGAAGCTCGTGGGGGTGGTGTGAATGGCCCGCTACCTCGCCTTGGGCAGGGAGCCGTCCTTCGGGCAAGAGGCCACGTCCCTGAGGTTCGTTGACCTCGCCAGCGAGGACCTGAGGACGACGCACGATTGGATAATGCCCGAGCTGGCTGGGCACAGGTGGAAGGAACACGCCATAAAGGGCACCGTCAAGACGGGCGGCTCCGTCAGCACCTACGGCCAGTTCGGCTCCCTGGGCGATTTCCTCATGGCGGCCCTGGGGCAGGCCAGCACATCCCAGCCCGACCCGGAGAACGCACCCGCCGTTTTCAGGCACGAGTTCACGCCAGCTGAAGGCCTCCCGAGCTATACGGTCCTGGTGGCCAGCGAGGTAACGGGCCGCAAGTTCCTCGGATGCGTCTGCTCGAGGCTCGAGCTCAGCTTGGCCGCAGGAGAGCTCCTGGGCCTGACGGCCGAGTTCGTGGGGCAGAGGGAAGAGGCCTTCACGCCGGCAGAGCCATCCTTCGACGACACGCCATACGTGAGCTCGTCCGACCTGGCGAGCTGCGAGGTGGGAGGGGTCCAGGCCTCCTTAGAAGCCATAAGCATAACCATATCGAACGAGCTGGTGGACGATGCCTTCGAGCTCGGGAGCCGCTACCTGCCCGAGCTGCCCGTGAGGGGCCTGAGCATAACGGGCTCCTTCGACCTGAAGTTCAAGGACAGGACGCACCTTGACCGCTTCCTCTCCGGCGAGGAGACAAGCCTCAAGCTCCGCTTCGAGGGGCCCGAGATACAGGGAGGCCTGAAATACGTCCTGGAGCTCGATTTCCCACGCATAATCTACCGCTCGGCAGGCGCCAACATATCGGCCAGGGACAGGCTGGTCGAGCGTGTGGAGTTCGAGGCCCTCTACGACAGGTCGGCCGGCTACGTCATGAAGGCCATCCTGCAGAACGGGGAGGCTGGCTACTGATGACCGCCGAGGCCAGGAAGCTGAGCATTAGGGGCCTCGAGTTCACGGTCAAGCTGCCCGGGCCAGCCGTCCTGCCCTTCCTCCAGCTCTACAGGAAGCTCGTGGCAGACGAGCCCGAGGGCCTTGAGGAAGCCAGGGAGAGGGCTTCCCAGCTGCCCGAGGTAGTCGATGAGATACTGAGGTCCTGCGTCGAGGGCCCGCTAGACAGGCTTGAGCCAGGGGACAAGATGGTCCTGTTGGCCGCCGTAGGGGAGCTGCTGGCCTCCGCCCTGAGGCCCGAGGAGCTGGCCTCCTTTTGCGAGGAGCGAGGTGGCTAAGATGGCGGGACGCATGGCCTTGATGATAGGTCAGAGGCCTACCGACCTCCTGGGCCTGAGGGGGCCGGATATAAAGAGGTTCCTCCTCGATGCCATGATAATCTCCGAGGTCCTTTCCGAGCTGAGCCGTGAGGATAAAGCCAGGAGCACCAAGCAGCTTGTCTTGAGCAAGCGTTCTGGCTGGAGGCCTCCGAGGAGGATGGGAAGATGGGCTTCCTGAGGGCCCTCTTAGGCCGTAGGAAAGGCCATGCCGTCCCAGCCTACGAGAAGCTGGGCGAGCAGGTATCGGTCAGGCCCTCCGGGCCCTCCCAGCCCGGCGAAGCACCGCCCGTTGACTTCAGGCTCTTGCTCGAGATATACCTGAAGGACCCGACGGCGAGGGCGGCCGTAGATTACCTGGCCGACCAAGTGGTGGGCATGGGCTTCTACACCACGGCCGAGCTGCCCGAGGCCAAGGAAATCGTGGACGAGTTCTGCGAGCGTGTCGGCTTGGACGAGCTCCTCCAGGTGACGGCCCGTGAGGTCATAGCGTTCGGCAACTCCTTCTGGCTCAAGATAAGGCCCGGCGAGCTGACGGACCTGAAGCCAATACCGATAACGAACGTCAGGCGTATCTACAGGGCCCCAGACGGGACCGTGGAAGCCTACGAGTTCTCCAGCGGAGGCCGCAGGGTCAAGCTCGGCCCAGAAGAGGTGATACACTTCAGGTGGAACGCCGTGAACAACGAGGCCTTTGGCTCGGGCCTCTTGAGGACGCTGGCCGAGCCCCTCGAGCTTGGCCTGTCGGGCGTCAGGGAGCGCAAGCCCGTCTACGCCATGAAGGCCCTCATGCAGGAAGCCCTCATAATGCAGCTCCTGACGCACTCGAGCCCCAACCAGCTCTGGATATTCCCCGGCCTGCCGCCCGGCGAGCTTGACCCGAGCAAGCCGGGGACGGTGGCCAACGAGATAATGAACATGCCCCCCTGGGGCGCCAGGTGGGTCAGCAACAGGCCAGATGCGGACATCAAGATAGCCGTCCCACGCATATCAAGGGGCTTCGAGATGCACATAGAGAACCTGACGGACGAATTCATATTGGGCCTCCAGACCCCGCTGCCCAAGCTCATAATAAAGCGTGGCTTCACGGAGGCATCCGCCAAGGCGGCCGTGGAGCTCGTGGAACGCAAGGTCATGGCCCTCCAGAGGTTCATGAAACGCATGGTGGAGAGGCACGTGTTCGCCCCTTTGGTCCGCCAGGCCGGGCTCGACCCGAGGGAGGCCCGTGTCAGGCTTCACTGGGGCGTCCCGAGGAGGCCCGAGTTCGACATATCGGATGTCCTGAGGGCCTTCGAGCTGGGCGTGATAAGCCGGGAGGAAGCCAGGTCCATGTTGTCCGAGGTGGGCTGGAAGCTGAAGGAGGAGGTGCCCGAGCCCTGAAGACGGATATGACCGTGAGGCTGAGCGAGGAGCTCGCAAAGGCCATAGGAGGGCTGAGGAGAGAGCTCATCCTGAAGACGGGCAGGGAGTTCAGCAAGGCGGCCGTGATAAGGCTCCTGATATTCCTCGGCCTCAAGGAGGCCGGGAAGAAGCCGCCCGAGGTCCTGGCTGCCATAGCCGAGCGGGAGGGCCTGTTGTGAGCTACACGGTCTCCATCCTCATAAGAGCAGTTGACAGGGCCTCCGGCGTCCTGAGGGGCATTACAGACGCCCTTAGGAGGTTCGGCCTCGAGCTGGGGGCAGTTGGAGGTGCCGTGGCTGGCCTGGCCGTCGCCCTGGCCACGGAGCTCGTTGATGCCCTTGAGAAAGCCGCTGATGCCGTCCAGGAGTGCGTTGACGCCTACGCCCGTTACGAGTGGGTCCTGGTCCGGGTCGCCACGGCCACCGGGGCCCTTGGGGAAGAAGCCCGCCTCCTGGCGGACAGGTTCGAGGAGCTCACGAGGCAGATTGGCGTCGAAATGGGCGTCGGTGCCTCGAGGGCCGCTGAAGCCCTAGAGGCCCTTGTGAAGGCCGGCCTCGAAGGCCGGGAGGCCCTTGAGGCCCTCCAGGCCACGCTCATGCTGGCCCAGATAGAGCTCATGGACACGGGCGAGGCAGCCAACTACGTGGCCAGCATCCTTAGGGCCTTCTCCCTCTCGGCCGACCAGGCGGCCCACGTCGTGGACGTGCTCGTGAACGCCAGCATAAAGGGCATAGCGACGGCCCGTGATTTCGCATACGCCCTCTCCTACTGCTCGGGAATAGCAGCCCAGCTCGGCCTCAGCCTAGAGGAAACGGTCGCTGCCCTGGTGGCCATGAACAACCAGGGCATACAGGCCACCTACGCCGGGCGCTACCTGATGCACATGCTCCAGGACCTGATAGAACACGCCGACGAGCTGGGCTTCAGCATATACGATTCGTCCGGCCGCCTGCTCAGCCTGTCCGAGATAATAGCCCGGCTGGAGGCCAGGCTGGCCCAGTTCTCCTCCGACGAGGAGAGGGCCGCCTACCTGACCGAGATATTCGGCACGCAGGGCCTCAGGGCCGCCCTGGCACTGCTCCACGCTTCTTACGCTGGCCTCAGGGGCTCAGAGGCCCTTGAGGCCCTGGCCGAGGCACTCGGGGCAGCCGGGACGGCAGAGGCCATCTTCGAGGAGCAGATGGGGACGCTGGCCGGGGTCCTGGCCCGTGCGAACGCACGCATCCAGGAGGCCATGCTGGCCATAGGGGAGGCCCTGGCACCGGCCGTGGACGTGGCCTCGGAAGCCTTCTCCAAGCTCGTCCAGGTCCTGGCGAAGGCCCTGGCACCCTTCGTGGAGAAGGCCGCTTACCTCATGGAGAAGCTGTCGCCCTGGCTGAGCGTGTGGCCGAGGAGGCATGGCCTATCCTCAAGGCCCTCTTGGACGTGCTGTTAGAGGCCTTCTCGGCCGTCTGCGATGTCCTAGCCGATTTCCTGGACAGGCTGGCCAAGAACGAATGGGCCGTCAGGGCCCTGGCCTACTCGCTCGTGGCCCTCCTGATGGCCCTCAACCCCCTCCTGACGGCCGTGGTGGCCATCACGGCAGCCGTGGAGAAGGCGGGCTCAGCCGGGGAGA
>CAYNQQ010000024.1:9150-10543 GCA_964399385.1 uncultured Candidatus Bathyarchaeia archaeon
CACATAGGCAGCTTCACGGCCAGGCGGCCCGAGGACGTAGAGCTCCTGGCCCGGGAGGTCTGCCGCCACATAGCACGGGAGCTCAGGCTGCTGGGGGCTTACGTGGCATGACGGCCCGCAGGACGGCCATAATTTTGAGGAAGGCCCGCATCCTCCTCCAGGAGCTAGGCCTAAGGCCCAGGAGGCTGAAGGCCCTCCCCAACCTGCCCTACCTGGTCCTGGAGTGCGAGATGCCGGATGGCCTCACGGCCATAGATTTCCCGCTTAACAAGCTGGGCCGGAGGGTCCTCAGGGAGATATACGAGCACTGGCTCCCGGGCATAGACTCGGGCACCATAAGGCTTTCGCACGTATTGGACCTGCTGCTGGCCTTCGGCCCCACGAAGGTCGTCTACGAGAACAGGTCGAGGATAAGGCGCAGGACGGGCCTGGCCAGGGACCCAAAGCTCAGGAACTTCCTCATATGGCGCAGGACCACGGCCACCAGAAAGCTCAGGAATCCCGCCCCTCTGACGCCCGCTGGTTCCGAAATCAAGCCTTCCAGCCGTCCGGCTGGTGCTTTGTCCCCCTACTCCAGCGGGCGGAGGAGAGGTGATGGTAATGGGCTGTGAGGGAGCCGAGATCAGGATAGCGGGCTCTGCCGTGAGAGTAGAGGAGATGGAGGTAAGGCTCAGGGCAAATGACGTTAGCATCCTGAGGGCCTCAACGGCCCTCGGGGCGGATTTAGAGGCCTCGATAGGAGATGAGGTAGAAGCCTACATAGGGAGCTCCCTGGTCTTCAAGGGCCGGCTCTCGAGGAAGAGGAAGCAGGTCGAGGGGCCGAGGTCCAGGCTCCACGTGGAGGCCCTCGACCTGACCGACCTGCTGAGGAGGCCCGCCGAGCCCGGCCGCTATGAGGGCCTGATTCACGAGGTCATAACGGGCCTGGTGGAGCCGCTGGTCAGGGAGGGCCTCATAACGGCCGAAGGGGTCCAGGAAAGCGATAAGGAAGCATCTCTGGAGGTCCGGGAGGGCCTCGGGACCACCATCCTCGGGGCCCTGAGGGAGTTCTGCGGTCGTGAGGACGTCAACTACGTCTTCTTCGTGGGGACAGATGGCGACCTCAAGGCCTTCGAGCGTGGCTCGGCCAAGTCGGACCAGGCCCTCGACATCGTGGGCTACGACGTGGAGGAAGACGCATCAACGGTCATAAACGAATGCGATGTATGGGGCTCCCCGGGCAAGTCGGTCCCATCCGAGGCCGATTTCTGCGAGGACGCCTCGGATTGGACGCTCGATCACGGCCAGGCCGTCTTAACGGCCGACACGGGCCATGTGGCCTCCGGCTCGGCCAGCCTCAAGATCGTGAAGTCCGGCCGGGAGCCGGTCAGGATATCCAGGCCCCTGCCGACCC
>CAYNQQ010000025.1:0-10430 GCA_964399385.1 uncultured Candidatus Bathyarchaeia archaeon
GGAGCCTGAACTCCTCGAGGGCCTGCCCCACGTCCCTGCAGAAGCAGTGGAGGTCGGGCATGGTGAACTTCCTCATGCGCCTCAGGCCCACGCACTCCCGCCTCGTCTCGAGCCTGTAGCTGGGGGCTATCTCGAAGATCCTGACCGGGAGCTGCCTCACGTTCATCCTGACGTTCTTCATCATCTTGAAGAGGCCGAAATCCCCCGCGAAGCGGAGGAACAGGGTCTTACCGCCTACCTGGAGCTTGTAGTCCTTCTCCACAAACCTCTCCGCCTGCGCTCTTATATCCGGTTCATCGGCCCTGTACATGGTCGGCGTCTCTACCACCATGGCCCCGAGCTCGAGGGCCACGTTCAGCACCCAATCCTCTATCAGGTCCTTCATCAGGGCCCCCTTGGGGTAGAAGCGCATGTGCCCTACATCGCTCGCCGGCTCGTAATCCACGAGCTCGAGCCTCTTCATCAGCTCTATGTGGGCCGGGGCCTCGTGGGGGATGAAGCCCACCTCCTCGCTCAGTATGAATTGCTTGAGCATGGGGTCCTCGGCCGCGGGGGGACAGGCCTCTATGTCCGCCAGATCGAGCTCGTGCTCGCGGCCCGACTTATCTATGACGAGGTACCTGGCTTCTCCCAAGGCTCCTACCTCATCCCCAGCCGCTTGCCCCCTCCCCTTTTAACCCCTGGCTTACGCCATGAACTTCCACTTCTCGAGCCTCCTCTCCTTCCTCGTCCTCTTCTTGTACTCCTTGTAGTGCTCGCGGCAGAGGTAGGCTCTACGTCCCCCCTCAACGTTCAGGCCCGCCTTCAGGACCGCATCGGCCGGGAGGGACCTAACCGCTGGCGCATCACATCCGATAACGCTGCACCTCTGGCCCTTCGATATCTTGCCCAACCTCCTCCACCCGGCCCCTCAGACCTCCACCACGCCCTCATATATGTCCTGGGCCCTCCTCAGGACCTCCTGCCTATCCCATAACTTCCTCGGCCCGAACTCCTCCACCACGAAGGAGGCCGCTGCTGAGCCCACGCAGGCACACCAGACGGGGTCTTCCCCCCGCACGTACTCGGCCAGGAAGGCCCCTATGTAGGCGTCCCCGGCCCCCGTGGGCTCCACCATCTTCACCGGGTAGGCCGGCACGGCGAAGAGCCTGTTCCTGACCGATACTATAGACCCCTCCTCGCCCAACGTTATCACCACTATGCTTATGCCGAGCTGGTGGAGCTTCGAGAGGCCATACCTGAGGCGCCCCTTCCCCATTATGCACTCGTACTCCCTCACCGATGCCTTCAGGATGTCCGTGCTGCTGAGTATATGCCTGTTGAACCAGCTCGTCAGGACGACCGTCCCGTCCTCAAGGAACTTCCTCACGAAGCCCTGGGGGTCAAGACATAGGTATTCGGCCCTCCTCCTGAGCTCGGAGACCACGGGCGAGCTTATCTCACCGGCTATGGGGGCCATGAGCACGGCCCTGGCCGCGAGTCCCTCAGGTATGTCCTCCACCGTTATATCGGGTGCCCTCGCCTTGAGCAGGAGCTTCCTCTCCCCGTCCTCGTAGGATAGGACGTAATTGGTGGTCGAGGCGTCCTTGACCACCTTCAGGCCCGATAAATCGATGCCGTTATCGGATAGGAATTTCACGTGGTCCTCTGGGAAATCGTCCCCTACCTTGGAGATGACGCTCACCTTGGCCCCCAGGGAGCTGGCGGCCAGGGATGCGTAAGTCGGGGGGCCTCCCGGGGCCCCGCCTATCAGCTCGCCCTCCCTGATTATGACGTCCAGAGCGAAATGCCCTACCACGACCACATCATAAAAAGAGGTGGCCTGCATACCCATCGGGGGTTTGTGTGCTGAGGTTTAAAACAG
Source organism: uncultured Candidatus Bathyarchaeia archaeon (assembly GCA_964399385.1). Taxonomy (GTDB): domain Archaea; phylum Thermoproteota; class Bathyarchaeia; order EX4484-135; family EX4484-135; genus EX4484-135. The sequence continues at coordinate 1,865 of CAYNQQ010000025.1, forward strand.
TTGCGATGGCCAGCTCAGCCCAGCTTAGACGACATGAATTTCTCGAGCCTCCCCAGGGCTTCCTCGAGCACCTCGGGCGGGGGGAGGAAGACAGCCCTGAAATGCCCTCTGCCGTAGGTGGGGCAGAAGCCAGAGCCGTGGACCAGCAGGACCTTCTCCTCCTTCAGGAATTCCAGGACGAACTCCTTGTCCGACCTCCAGATGGAGCCTATGCCCTCCACCCTCGGGAAGATGTAGAAGGCACCCTCGGGCTTGACCGTGCTTATGCCCTCTATCTCGTTGAGCCTCTTATAGGCCAGGTCGCGCCTCTCCCTCAGCTTATCCACCATCTCCTTGACGTGGTCCTGGGGGCCACGCAGGGCCGCGACACCGGCCAGCTGGACGGGCGTGTTGGGGCATATCCTTATCCTGGCGAGCTTCACCACGGCCTCCCTGAGCTCCTCGAGCACGCCCTCGGGGTCCCAGAAGTAGAGGTAGCCGAGCCTCCAGCCCGTCATCAGGTAGACCTTGGAGAAGCCGTTCAGCCCTATGACGGGCACGTCCTTAGAGAGCGATGCCGTGCTCCTGAAATCCCCCTCATACACTATCCTATCGTATATCTCGTCGGAGGCCACCGGAAGACCGTATTCGCCGGCGATATCGAGCACCGATCTCACGGCCTTCTCGTCATAGAGGGCGCCACAGGGGTTGTTCGGGTTTATGAGCACTATGAGCTTGGTCTTCTCCGTTATCTTCGATCTCAGGTCATCTACATCGGGCCTCCAGCCCTCCTCCTCCACGGTCCTGTAGGGCACGGGCACGGCCCCGTAGAAGCTCACGTAGGATATGTAGGGCGGGTAGGTGGGCCCCGGCACCAGGACCTCGTCCCCGGGCTCCAATAGGGCCCCCATGAGGAAGCTTATGGCCTCCGAGACGCCGGCCGTTATCATCACGTCCTCCGGTGTTATATCGACGTTGTTGTAGGTCTTCTCCTTCTCGGCCACGGCCTCCCTGAGCTCCGGGAGGCCCTCGGATGGCGAGTACCAGTTCTTGCCCTCCTCCGCGGCCTTGTAGAAGGCCTCCTTGATGTGCTCTGGCGTATCGAAATCGAACTTCAGCGGGTCCCCTATGTTCAGGTAGAGTATCTTGAAGCCCTTCTTCTCGAGCTCCCTGGCGGGGACGACCACATCCCTTATGGCGTATTCTATGCCGAGGGCCTTCCTCGAGGGTCTTACCCTTCTTACCGGCAATCCTCCCGCCTCGGCCTTATCTCCACCCCCGTGATATAAGGGCGAGGGGGAGGGCGTGGCCAGGGGGGAACTCATATTCGTGGGCCTCGGCCTCCACGATGAGGAGGGCATCACGCTCAGGGGGCTTAAGGCCGCCAGGGAGGCTGATGTGGTCTTCCTCGAGCACTACACGAGCCTCATGCCCGGGCTATCCCTGGAGAAGCTGGAGGAGATGGTGGGGAAGCCCATCAGGCTGGTCGATAGGCATGTCTTAGAGGATCTCGAGGCCGAGCCGCTCATATCGGAGGCCCTTAAGGGCCGTAAGGTGGTCCTCCTGGTCCCGGGGGACCCCATGATAGCCACGACCCACGTGGCGGTGAGGATAAGGGCCGAGGAAGAAGGCATAAGGACCTCCGTCATCAACGGGCCGAGCATCCTGACGGCCGTCATGGCCCTCACGGGCCTCCAGGCCTACAAGTTCGGGCGGGTGGTGACGATTACCTACCCGGAGGGGGGCTTCCTCTCCAGAACGCCTTACGAGGTCCTGCGGGAGAACAGGGCGAGAGGGCTCCACACCATCTGCCTCCTCGACGCGAGAGCCGAGGAGGGGAGGTTCATGACGGTCAGGGAGGGGCTCGAGATAATGTTGGAGCTCGAGGAGGAGATGGGCGAGGGCCTCGTGGGGCCGGATAGCCTCGTCATAGGGGTCGCGAGAGCTGGCTCGCCGGACGCTGTGGTGAGGGCTGGCACGGTGGAGGCCCTCCTCGAGCACGATTTCGGTCCTCCTCCCCACACCCTCGTCTTCCCCGCCGAACTCCACTTCCTCGAGGCAGAGGCCCTGAGGGTCTTAGCCGGGGCCCCGGAGGTGCTGGGCCGTGGGGCTTGAGGAGGAGGCTAAGGAGCTCGCCCTCAGGTACGTCGGGAACCTCGATACGGCCTTCTCGACCCTTGAGGTCAGGGCCGCCGGGCCCGTGAGGCAGGAGGACCTGAGCTATGTCTTGGACCTCGCCAACCGATACCGGGAGGACGCGAGGAGGTTCCTGGAGGCCGGGAGGCCCCTGACGAGCATAGCTGCCTCTTCTTATGCCGAGGGCCTCTTAGATGCCCTCAGGTTCCTCGGCCTCGTGGAGTTCAGATGGCCTGGCGAGCGTGAGGTCAGGAACCCCGGGGGTTCCCCCCGCCCCACTTGAGGGCTGGCCTGAACTTGTACCCGTATTCTATGACGCCCGAGGACCCGTGGGTCCTTATGCGCCTGAGCGTGGCCTCGACCTCCATGCCGGGCCTGAGCTCCTCGGGCCCGCAGTCGACTATCTGGCCCAGGACCCTGACCCCCTCCTCGAGCTCTATGAGCCCTACTATGTAGGGCCTGAACTCCTCCAGATCGGATGGGGGCCTCCTTATCACGGTGAACGTTATGAGGCGCCCCCGGCCGCTCAGGGTTATCTCCTCCATATCCCTGGAGCCGCACTTACGGCACATCGGCCTCTTGGGGTGGTAGATGGCCCCGCAGGAGCGGCACCTGCTGCCCAGGAGCCTGTACTTGTGCGGTATCTCGCGCCAGAACCTCGGGACGCTCACGATACCGCCTCCCACCTGGCCAGTATGTGGACGCAGGAGATAGAGCCGAGACCGCACATGTTGTGGAGCAGGCCCGCCTCAGCCCCATCGACCTGGTTCTTGCCGGCCTCCCCCCTGAGCTGCCAGATGGCCTCCACGGCCTGGTAGATGCCCGTGGCACCCCACGGGTGCCCCCGCCCCTTCAGGCCGCCCATGGTGTTCACGGGGAAATCCGAGCTCAGGGCTATCGAGCCTTCTTTAACGGCCTTCCAGCCCTCCCCGCGCCGGGCGAGGCCGAGCTCCTCTATCGCTATTATGCCCACCACGCTCGTGGTGTTATGGACCTCGAAGAAATCGATGTCCTTGAGCCTCAGGCCGGATTTCCCAAGCGCCCTCCCGGCCGCCAGCCTCAGGGAGCGGATCGAGAGCAGGTCCTCCCTCTCGCTCAAGCTCATCTCGCAGGTCGCGACCTCGGAGGCCAGCACGGCCACGGGGGAATCCACATCGCCAGCCTTATCCGGCCCGGTGAGGACCAGGGCCGCGGCTCCGTCCCCTATCCCGGCCGTATCGAGGAGCCTCACGGGGTCGGCCACGAGGGGCGAGTTCATCACGGCCTTGACGTCTATCGGGAAGGGGTACTGCGCGTAGGGGTTGTTGGCGGCGTTCCTGTGGTCGTTGACGGCGAAGAGCACTATATCTTCATAGGGGGCCCCGTGCTCCTCCATGTAGAGCTTCGTCATCATGGCGCAGAGACCCGGTATCGTGACCCCGGAGTGGAAGGTGGTCCTCGCGTCCTCGAATAACATGCCTATCCTCTCGACCTCAGAGGCCATGACGTCCGTCATCTTCTCCACCCCGCACACCAGGACGGCCCCCGAGGAACCGGATGCCACATCGAGACATGCCTGGTGGAGGGCCAGGGAGCCCGAGGCATCCCCGGCCCTCACCTCCACGGCCTTGACGCCATCGAGGGCGAGGGCGTCAGCCAGGAGAACCGCCAGGTTCCCCTGCTCGTTCATGAGCTCGGAGGCCGCGTTCCCCACGTAAACCGCATCTACACGCGGGTTCCCAGCATCCTCAAGAGCTTTTAGACAGGCCTCAACGGCCAGGTCGAGCACCGATTGACCCCAGTGCTCCCCCACCTTCGTGCAACCTGCCCCTATTATGGCTGGTGGGCCCCTCATTTCAACAGCTTACCTCTGAACCTCGCATAAGACGCGTAATCCAGGTACTTCTTCCTCTCAATGAAGACCCTGACGGGCGGGGCGAGTGGGCGCTTCTCCTCTATGGCGTCTTGGACAACGAAGCTGAAGGCATCGGAGCCAGCCCCCGAGCCGTAGGAGACCATGAGTATCCTATCCCCGGGCTCCGCCACGTCCAGGGTGGCGGCCAGGCCGAGGGGGGAGCTACCCGAGTAGGTATTCCCTACGTAGGGCACGAGGAGGCCCGGCTCGAGCTTCTTCCTGTCTATCCCGAGCATCTTGGCGGCCTTGAGCGGGAACTTGGTGTTGGGCTGGTGGAAGACAGCCCAATCGAAATCCTCGGGGCCGAGGCCGAGCTCCTCCATGAGCTTCCTGGCGGCCGTGACCACGTGCCTGAAGTAGGCCGGCTTGCCCGTGAAACGGCCGAAGTGGCGCGGGTAGGGCTGGCCCGCCCTGCGCCAGAAATCGGCCGTATCGGTGGCGTAGGAGCAGGAGCCCTCCACGTAGGCCACCGTCTCATCGGATTTAAGCCCGAAGACGAAGGCGGCTCCTCCCGAGGCCGCCGTGTACTCGAGGTCATCCGCCGGCCTGCCCTGGGCCGTGTCGGCGCCTATGGCCATCGCGTACTTCGCCATCCCGGAGCTGACCAGGCCTATGCAGGTCTGGAAGGCCTCGGTGCCGGCCTTGCACGCGAACTCGTAATCCGCCGCGAGGAGGTGGGAGCCTATCCCGAGCGCCTCGGCCACTATGGTGCCGGAGGGCTTCACGGCGTAGGGCTTGGACTCGCTGCCTATGAAGACGGCCCCTATCTCGTGCGGGTCTATCCTGGCCCTCATGAGGGCGTAGCGGGCGGCCTCGAAGGCTATCGTGGTCATGTCCTCGTCAGGGCCCGCGACCGCCTTCTCCACGATCGGGAGGGCGCAGCCGTCGTGGCCCCAGAGTCTCCCTATCTCGGATGCCTTAATCCTGTAGATCGGGACGTAAGCACCGTAACCTACTATGCCCACCGGCCTCAGGGGCCTCAAGACCCATCCACCGCACTTCTTGGGTGGGTGCTCATAGACAACAGCTTAAAAGCTTTTCGTCTTTTGCCGAAAATTCTTATTGGGAATTAATTATCATTCACCGTGATGGCCCATAGGTTCTCTCGCCAGCCTGACGGACGCGATACGGCCCTCCCTCACCTCGAACTCCAACATCACCCTATCGAGGAGGTGTTCCCTCGGGTTGAACTCGGCACCGCAGGAGCCGCATTCTATATCGGCTCCTATCTCGATGGCATACCAGGAGGCCTCCACGTAATACCGGCCGCAGGAGGGGCACCTGAATAGAGCCACATCCAGCCACGCCTTCTCGGCCAAGGCCATCACTCCGGCTGGAGGGACCAGCCGTGTATTTTAGCCTACCGGCCGCGGCCTGGTTGCCCGGGAGATAGGGCTTTTTAGTAAGGGAGGGGCCAGGCCAACCGGGCGATAACGTGGTGCTCCTGAGGGTGGTGAGGGTCGAGTCCTTTGAGACACCCGAGGGCGAGCTTGGGAGGAGGATAGAGCTCGTCGAGGAGAGGCCCATGAGCACTCAGCTCACGCCCGCTGGCCCGAGGTCGGAGGAGGTGAAGCTCGCCTACGAGCTGGCCCAGAGCATGTTCCAGGCCATGCAGGTGCACTTCCCCATCTTCAGGACGGGCAGGAGGATGAGGATACCGAAGATAATACTCTTCCTCACGGAGGCGGAGTGCGAGCAATTGGGTCTTGATTTCAAGGTGAACGAGCTCTACGATGTTGAGATGGCGAATGGGACCATAAGGTTCAAGAAGGTAGAGCAGTAGGGCCCTGGAGTTCGGCCAGGGCCTTCAGCCTATCCCCGTGTTTCTCGAGGAGCCTCGCGAGAGTCCTCGTTATATCCATCCTGGGCGCCTCCTCCAGGTCCACCCAGGCGGCCTCGAGAGCGTCATCAGAGGCCCTGAGCTGGCCCGATAGAGGTCTCGCCAGGAAATCCACTATGACGTAGTGAAATCTGATGCGGCCCTCCTCGTCCCTAACTATGACCTCGAAGACATCGAGGAGGTCCACGACCTCTATCAGTATGCCGCATTCCTCCCTCACCTCCCTCACCACGGCCTCCCTGAGCCTCTCCCCGAGCTTGACGACACCGCCCGGGATGCTCCACTTCCCCCTCCCGGGCTCGCCCGCCCTCCTGACCAACAGGATCTTCCCGTCCCTGAGGACCACGGCCGCCACGGCCACCACGGGGGCATCCGGGTACTCGCGCCTCATGCCGTTAGGACGGGCCCGGGCTCAGCCTTATAATGGTGCCGCCCGAACTCACGGCCGGGGGCCGATGAGGAGCACGGGCTGTCCGATCGGTGGGCTGAGCCGCACATGCCGAGGCCCCCTCACGGCGGCAGCACCTTCCCAGGGTTCATTATGCCGTTCGGGTCGAAGACCTTCTTGATGGCTCTCATCAGCTCCACCAGCTTCTTATCGTAGTGCCTGGCGAAGGGGCCGAGCCTTACGGAGCCTATGCCGTGCTCGGCTGTTATGGTGCCGCCCATGGAGATGGCCAGGCGGTAGAGTTCCTCCCTGAACTCGTCCAGCTTGTCCGGGTCGAGGCCCCCGAGCTCCCTCGATACTATCTGGGGGTGGAGGTTGCCGTCGCCGGCGTGGCCGTATATGGGCAGGAACTCGACGCCATAACGCTCGGCCAGCTCCAGGGCCTTATCCACGAACTCGGCTATCCTGGCCGGTGGGACGGCTATATCCAGGATGTCGAGCGTGTACCTTTTGAGGGCCGAGTATATCTTGCTCCTTATGGCCAGGAGCTCCTCCTGGTCCTTCCTGTCCATGGCCACGAAGGTCTCGAGGGCGCCCCTCGAGCGCCCTATCTCGTCTATCCTGGCTGCTACGCCGTAGAGCTCCTCGAGACTATCCCCCTCGAGTATTATGTACAGGTAGAAACGGCCTTTCCCGAGCCTCCACCTGAGGCCCTGGAGGCTGGCTGATTTCTCGGCCACATCCCTCCCCATGAACTCTATGGCCAGGGGCCTCACCCCGGACCTGAGTATCTCGGGGACGGTCCTGACGGCATCATGGGCGCTCTCGTAGGCCAGGACGAGGCTGAGCATGGCCTTGGGCTTCGGGAAGAGCCTCAGCACGGCCTTGGTTATCACGCCGAGCGTCCCCTCGCTCCCTATGAAGAGGTGCATGAGGTCGTAGCCGGCCACGTTCTTGAGGAGCTTCCCCCCGAGTTCCAGCACATCGCCGATCGGCAGGACGACCTCGAGCCCTACCACGTAGGAGCGCATGACGCCGTACTTGACAGCCCTCGCGCCCCCCGCGTTGCAGGCTATCATGCCTCCCACGGTGGCCGTCTCGTCCCCTGGGTGTGGAGGGAAGAACAGGCCGGCTTCCTCGGCTGCCTCCTCAAGCTGCCTGAGGGAGACACCGGCCTCAACCGTTATCATCATGTTATCTACATCGACCTCCAGCACCCGGTTCATCCTCTCGAGGGACAGGACTATGCCCGGCTCCGTCGGCACAGCCCCTCCCACGAGACCCGTCCCGCCGCCCCTCGGGAAGACGGGTATCCTGTGCTCGTTCGCGAGCCTCAGGACGGCAGCTACCTCCTCCGTGCTACCGGGCCTGACGACCACCACGTCCTCCGGGGCCTTGGGCAGGACGGCAGGGGCCGTCTCGTCCCTTAGGTAGTCCCTTATGGCCTCGAGACCCGTGAGGACGTTCTTAGGCCCTACTATCTCCCCCAGCCTATCTATCACATCCGGCCTCAAGCCAGGCCCTCCTCGGGCCCGGGATTTTTAGGTCTTGACCACCGCCGGGATAAGGCGGTAAGCTCGAATCAGCTCTTCTCCTCGCCCGTCTTCCCCATCTGTATCCTCCAGAAGGCGGGAGGGGTCCAGAGGACCCAGCCCGGTACGGCCTTCACGAACTCGAAGGCCTCCATCCAGTTCCTGAGGCCCAGCTTCCTCGCGAGCTGCTCCAAGGTCATCTCCGTCCTGGCGTACTCCTGGAGGACCTCGAGGGTCTCCTCGTTTATGACCACCTCCTTATCCCCCACCTTTATCACTATCTCGCCGTCCCTCTCCTCCACCTTCGCCCCGCCCACCTCGGGCACCTCGGGGGCAGATGCCAGGTCCGTTTTTTACCCTTGCGCCCGGCAACACATTTATCGGCTCCCCCCAAGAGGGCCGGAGGTGCCGGCCTTGGACTTCAGGTTCACGGAGGAGCAGGAGGACATAAGACGGGCCGTGAGGGAGTTCTGCGAGAAGGAGTTCAAGCCCGAGATAGCCCGGGAGCTCGACAGGAAAGAGGAGTTCCCCTGGGAGCTCTACCGGAAGGCCTGCAGGCTGGGCTTCATAGGCATCCACTTCCCCGAGGAATACGGGGGCCAGGGTTACGGGTACGTGGAGGCCGCCATAGTGGCCGAGGAGATGTGCCGGGCCGATTCCACCCTCGGGACAGCCCTCATACTCTCGGATATAGGATGTGATGTCATAATGCACTTCGGGACGGAGGAGCAGAAGGAGAGATATCTGCCGCTCGTGGCGGGAGGGAAGGGCCTATCCGCCATAGCGCTGACCGAGCC
>CAYNQQ010000026.1:0-10171 GCA_964399385.1 uncultured Candidatus Bathyarchaeia archaeon
GGGCTTTATGAGCTCTATCTTGTAGTTCGGGGTCCCGCAGTGCGGGCACTCCTTGCGCTTCATGGCCTCCTTGAGGACGAAACGGTAGAAGCTGTCCGGGACCTTGCCCAGCATGGCCTTGAGGCGCTCCATGCGCTTCTTCAGCTTCTCTATCGTCACGGTGGCCGCGTAGACCTTCCGGGCTTCCTCCGTCATGTTCTTCTTCGCCTTGGCGAGTTCCTCGGGCGTGAAGGTGGTAGAGCACTTCTGGCAACTGTAGGTCCCGAGTTCTCGGTTGAACCTCAGGATGCCCCCGCAGAGCGGGCAGATGTCATCTGGTATCCTAAGCCTCCCGCAGAAACGGCAGGTTGCCCTCAGTAGGTCGTGGATTATCTTGACGAACTCCACGTGGATGACGGGCACGGCCAGTTCTATGTGGCCGAAGTGGCCGGGGCAGAGGGGGTCCCTGTTCCCGCAGGTCCGGCACCTCTGCCCGGGCTCCAGAGTGCCCAAGCGGCCGTCCATGAGGCCGCCAGGTATGGGCTCCCCCGATTCGTCATAGGTATCCGGCATCTGGACCTCCACGACGGACATCTTCCTTATCTCATCCGGCGATAAGATGCCGAACTTCACGCCCCTGATGACCTTCACGGCCCCTGGGAACAGCCGGGATGCCTCCGCCCCCATGCCCCCCACCTCACACCTTATCGCCCAATATAAGCCTGGGCGCTATGCAGAGGCTCATTATCTCCTGCAGGAGCAGCTTGAAAGCGTAAGACACGACCACCGGGTATATCTCGGCCTCGTCGCCGCACAGCCTGCAGACGTACTTCCTCTTCCTCGCGTCGTAGTAGGCTATGAAGCCGCACCTCTTGCACACCAGCATGACATGCCTATCCGATTCGTCCAGGAGCCTGTCCTTCAGGAGCATGGCGGCCCCGTGCCCTATGAGGCAGTCGCGCTCCATCTCGCCGAACCTGAGGCCGCCTCCGCGCGCCCTTCCCTCGGTGGGCTGCCTGGTGAGTATCTGGACGCGGCCCTTCGCCCTCGCGTGTATCTTGTCCGCGACCATGTGGTGCAGCCTCTGGTAGTAGACGATGCCCACGAAGATGTCGGCCACGTACTTCTCGCCGGTCATGCCGTTGTACATGACCTCGCGGCCCGTGTAGCTGAAGCCGGCTTCTATGAGCATCCTCTCTATCTCCTCCGGCTTCACGCCCACGAAGGGCGTCCCATCGACCGGGTGGCCGGTCATGGCGGCCACCTTGCCGGCCATGGACTCGAGGAACTGCCCTATGGTCATACGGCTCGGTATGGCGTGCGGGTTGATTATTATGTCCGGGACTATGCCGTCCTCCGTGAAGGGCATGTCCTCCGGCGGGTAGATAGCACCTATAACGCCCTTCTGGCCGTGCCTCGAGGCGAACTTATCCCCTATCTCCGGTATCCTGTTGTCCCTCACCCTGACCTTGACCAACCTGTTGCCCTCGGCGTTCTCCGTCACGAAGATCTCGTCAACGACGCCTTTCTCGCCGGCCTTGAGGGCCACGGAGGTATCATGCATCTCCACCGTGCCCCTCATGGGCATCCTGGGCCCGTATTCCTCCATGAACCTCGGGGGGCTGAGGCGGCCGATGAGGACATCGCCATCCCTGACGTCCTGCTCGAGCCTTACTATGCCGTCCGCTTCGAGACCCACGTAGTACTTCTCGCCCTTGTAGCCTCTTATGCCCGGCTCGGGCTTCTTGAACTCGTCCTTGAGGCCGCCAGGGTAGGTACGCCTCTCGGCCTCGTAGAGCTTGAAGAGCGTGGACCTGGCCAGGCCCCTGTCTATGGAGGCCCTGTTGAAGACTATGGCGTCCTCCATGTTGTACCCGCCGAAGCAGAGGACGGCTACCACGCAGTTCTGGCCCGAGGGCCTTCTGTTGTAGCCTATGACCTCGATGGGCTTGGTGGTGACGAGGGGCTTCTGGGGGTAATGCAGTATGTGGGCTCTGGTATCGACCCTGAACATGTAGTTGCTGGCGTAGAAACCGAGGGCCTGCTTGGCCATGGCGGCCTCGTAGGAGTTACGTGGCGACTGGTTGTACTCGGCGAACGGTATTATGCCGGCGCAGATGCCGAGGATGGCGTAGGGGGCTATCTCGAGATGGGTGTGCTCGGGCGTCAGGTCCTCGGGCTTTATGGCTATGTAGGCGTTCTCCTCTTCCTCGGCGTCTAAGTACTCTATCACGCCCTCGCGGACCAAGTCCTCGAACTTCAGCTCGCCCCTCCTGAGCTTCTCTATGTGCTCGAGCGTGAGCTTGGGCTTCCCGTCCTCCACCACTATCAGGGGCCTGCGTATCCTGCCGGGGTCGCAGTTCACGTAGACCTCAGGATTCGAGCCCACGCCCTCGTAATAGCCTATGTTGACCTCCGGGCTTATCCTGCCGGCACGCCTCAGGGCCTTGAACTCCTCCACCAGCCTCACGTGATCGGGGTGGTAGCCTATCGGGAAGCCGTCCACGAAGACTATGGCGCCCTTCAGCCTCAGCTCCCTATCGGCCTTCTCCCTCGGGACCACCCCGAGCTCGTAGAGGGCCTCTATGACGTGCTTCTTATCGGCCCCGACGGAGAGGCAGGCCATGAGGGCCAGGTTCTTCACGAGGCCACAGTTAGCGCCCTCTGGCGTCTCGTTGGGGCAGAGGCGGCCCCACTGGGTGGAGTGGAGGTCTCTTGCCTCGAAGTTGGGCTGGCTGCGGCTCAGCGGGGATTGGACACGCCTCAGGTGGCTGAGCATGGAGAGCATGTTCGTCCTCTCGAGGAGCTGTGTTATGCCCACGCGGCCCCTGCCCCAGTTCCCGGTGGCGAGGGCGTGCTGGAGCTTCTCGGTTATGACGCCCTCCCGGACGGCGGCCCTGAGCTTCACATACTTCTTGTGGCTCAGCCTCTGGAGCTGGTAGCGCATATCGCGGCAGAGGCTCTTGAAGGCCGTGCTGAAGATATCGGCCAGGAGGGGGCCTGCCAGCTTCAGCCTCTTGTTCTTCATGTGGTCCTTGTCGTCCGGCCTCCTGCGGCCGAGCTTGAGCTCTATGACCCTCCTCGCCATCTCGGCCAGGAAGACGGCCTTATCGTACCTCGCCTCCGGCGTCCTGCCGAGGTGGGGCAGGAAATACCTGTCGAGGACCTGCTCCGCCTTGCTTATCCTGTACTCGAGCGTCTGGCCGTGGGCCACCCTGTTCCCTATGTAGATTATGGCGTCCTCCTTCGTGAAAATCCCCATGCAGGCCTCGAAGGACGGGTCCAGCTCGGCTATTATCTCCTCGTCCGCCGAGACGAGTTCCGCTATCTCACGGTCCGTCTCCACGCCCAGGGCCCTCATGACTATGGGGAAGGGTATCTCGGACGGGACCCTGGGCATGCTCACGTAGATGACGCCATCCGACTTGAGGGATACCTCCACCCTCGACCTGAAGCCCAGGACGGTGCTGAGGACCTTGGCCCTGTAGATGGGCTTGGCCCTCCTCGTATCTATATCGACCAGGATGCGGTTCGGGGCCAGGTCCTCGAGGGAAACTATGACCCTCTCGGAGCCGTTTATTATGAAATAGCCGCCCGGGTCATCCGGGTCCTCCCCCACGGCTATGAGCTCCTCCTCGGGCATGTTGTGGAGGAGGCATATCTTGGACCTGAGCATCACGGGTATATCTCCTATCTCCACCTCCTCGGGCTCGTACTCCTTGCCGTCCTGGACCCTCCTCATCTCGAGGATGATGGGGGCCGCGTAGGTCAGGTTCCTTATCCTGGCCTCCATCGGGTAGAGGGGTTTCTCGCCGAGGTGGATGTCCTTGACGCGGGGCCTCCCAACCCTGACCTTGCCGAAGACCACCTTGTAGGGCCCCTCGGGCGATGGGACCTCTATCTCGCCCACGCTATCTATGACCTCTTGGAGGCCGTGCTCTATGAAATCGTTATAGGAATCGAGGTGCTGTCTAACCAAGCCCTTTTCCTCGAAGAACGCCTTCACCACCACGAATAGGTCCTCTGGGGAGAGCATTTTCCGCTCAGCCCCCACGGGATTTGGCCCCCCTCTTAAGCTTTTCGCACTATCCGAGGTACACGAGTTCTCTTTGATTTCCAATTCCCCCGGGAGGGGATTACTTGTTATATTTAAGCTTTTCCTTCCTGCCGAACGTCACGTCGTAGAGCTCCATGGCCTTCAGTATGGCCTTCTTGGCCTCCTCCGCCCCTCCCCAGCCCAATATGACCGTGAACTTCCCCTCCTCGAGCTCTTTATAACGCTCGAAGAAATGGGCTATCTCGGCCAGCCAGTGCTCGGGTATGTCCGCTATATCGTGTATGCCCCTGAACCTCGGGTCCCCGACCGGGACGCAGAGGACCTTCTCATCCAGCCCTTTCTCATCCCTCATCCTGAGTATGCCGATCGGTCTCGCCTCCACTATGCAGAGGGGGACGCAGGGGTGGTGGGTCATGACGAGGGCGTCCATGGCATCCCCGTCCTCGCAGAGGGTTCTCGGTATGAACCCGTAATCTGTCGGGTAGTGGAAGGGCGAGTGGAGGACCCTGTCAAGCTTGAGGAGGCCCGTCTCGCGGTCTATCTCGTACTTGTTCCTCGAGCCCATGGGTATCTCGATCACGACGTTCACTATATTGGGCGGGTCCGGACCCCTATCTACCCGGTGTAAGAAGGGCTTCATGGAGATCGCCCTCGCCTGGTGGCCTGGGTTAGGTATTTAACCTTAACGGCCCCGGCCGGCCTCCCTCAGATCGAGTATCATGAAGGGACCGGGCTTGAGCTCCCTGAGCTCCTCCTCCGTCAGCCTGCGGACCTTGACGCGGCTCTTATCGGGGGGCGCGATGAGGCTGTTCCCGAAGGGGTCATCTATTATGACCGTGAATTTCACCCGCCCCTCGCGGGCCTCCCATATCCTCGCCAGGACCTCCGAGGCCCTCGCCCTCTCCTCCGGGTCGTCCGAGAAACGGGCCATCATGGAGACCACCCTCTCGGCCCTCTCGAGTATGCCTTCCACGTTAGATATGAAGGCCTCGGCCATGGGGCCTGGCTCTACGAGTATCCCGAGCTCCGGTATCCTTATCGTGGCGCTGCTCGACCTTATGACCCTGACCTTAAGGTCCTCCGGTCCCTCGACCCTGAACTCATACCTGGTAGGCTCGTGGAACTCGAGGCTCAGGATATCCCTGTGCTTGAAACCGCAGGCGGGGCAGTTCATCACTATGAAGAGCATCTTCCCGAAGCCGGGCACATCGTAGGGTACCTCTTTCAGCTCGAGACCCTCGCGGCCGCAGACCGGGCACGTCAGCTCTTTCTCCCGCACCCCCTACACCGTAACTCTTTCAAGCACGCCACCTGGGATAAGCTTGTGCCGGGCATGGAGGCGAAGGCCCAGAAGAGCAAGATAGACATACTGGTGGAGAAATACCACGGCCTCCTCTTCACCCTGCCGAGCGCCGGGAGGATGATGGCCTACCTCTTATCCGCGTCCTCCCTCGTGGGTTTATCGCTCGGCCTCCCCTGCGCGAGGAGTTCCGGCCTCCTCTGCCCCCTCGTCCTCGCCCTCCTCATGCCCCTCTCGGCCCTATCGTCCTGGCTCGCTGACATCGCGCTGCTGAGGGGGGACCCGATAATGACGCCGAGGAGGTGCATAGGCATAGAGCTGTTCTCCCTCATGGCCTACGGTCCTTTCTCGCTCCTCGGGGGCATCGCGGCCTTCGCCTTAGGCCTCGGGCCTAACGTGGCCCTGAGGATAGCGGTCGTGGGCTTATCCCTCTCCGTGGTGGCGAGGTCCCTGACGGTCGCCACCGCCAGCTTGGCCAGCCCCCTCCGCTCCTCGGCCTGTGTCCTGGCCGGCCCCTCGCTCTGGCTCTCGTTCGTGCTTCTGGCCTCGAGCCTGACCGGGGGCTGCCTAATCGGGGGCCGTGAGCTCCTCCTCGTGGCCATCGGCCTGGGCGTGGGCTGCGTCTCCTCCCTCGCTCTGGTGATGGCCATCGATAGGTCCACGGTGGGCATCATCGGCAGGAGGATGATGAGGGTCGCGAGAGGGTTCTCGGCGTCCTGGATAGTAGATTACAACGAGCCCCTCGAGCGCTTCTTGGACGAAGTGGGCGTGGAGGCAGATGTAGAGGCCACCATCATGCTGTTCGAGGGGCCTGATGGCGAGCCCATAGGGTCCCTGGTGGTGCCAGGTGTCCATCCCGGCCCCTTCCGGGAGATCGGGAGTAGCCCCCTGCCCGGCCTGCTCCAGGAGGCGCTCGGGGGGAAGCTCGGCTGTCCCGTGGCCGTGCCCCACGGCCTCTCCGGCCACGATTTAAACCTGACCTCGAGGAGGGAGTGCGAGAAGCTCATTAAAGCCCTGCTTGGGGCCCTGGGAGGCCTGAGGGGGCCCTGCGGGGAGGCGACCCCTATGGTGAGGACGGCCGGGCTCAAGGCCAAGGCATGCTGCCAGCTATTCGGTGATATAGCCTTCCTCGTCCTCACGACAGCCCCCGAGCCCTCCGAGGATTTTCCGAGGGAGGTGGAGGCCATCCTCCGCTCCAGGGCGGTCTCTATGGGCCTAACGGACGTGGCCGTGGTGGACGCCCACAACTGCATAAACAGCGACATCTTGGACCCAGAGGCTGGCCTAATCGAGGACCTGGTCTCCGCTGGCTCGAGGGCCATTGAGAAGGCCCTATCGGAGCCCAGGGGGCCCTTTAGAGCCGGGATGGCGGTGGCCAGGCCCCCGGACTTCACCGTGGAGAAGGGCTTGGGGCCCGGGGGCATAGCCGTGCTGGCCGTGGAGGTTGGAGGACGCCGTTATGCGTACGTGGTCATAGATGGCAACAACATGGTGAGGGGCCTCAGGGAAACCCTCATCTCGGAGCTCAGGGGCCTGGGCTTCGAGGACGCTGAGGTCATGACGAGCGATACCCACGTGGTCAACGCGAGGCTCCTGGTGGAGAGAGGCTACCACCCGGTCGGGGAGGCTATGGACTGGGGCCTGCTGGCCGAGCGCGTGAGGGAGACGGCCCTGGAGGCCCTGAGGAGACTGAGGTCTGCGAGGGTGAGGTGGGCCAGGGTCAGGGTGGAGGGCCTGAGGGTCTTCGGGGGCGAGGTGCTGGAGAAGCTCTGCGAGATGCCCATAAGAGGGCTGAGGGCTGCCAAGAGGGCCACCCTGGCCTTTGTCCTCCCGGCCCATGTGGCCCTCATGGCCCTGATGCTCTTGGTGTGAGGGGGACGTGTGGATTTCTTTGACCCGGGCCCTGGGCTCTTGAATTGAGGCCCTGGTCAAGCCTTAAAGGCCTGCTCTGGGGCCCCAGGGCAGGGGCCGGCCTTGGCCGTCAAGTTCGAGGAGATAAGCCCAGCGGATTTCTTCTACCGCTACAGGGATATAGCTGGCTTCTCGAACCCGGCCAGAGCCCTCTTCTCGGCCATAAGGGAGTTGATCGAGAACTCCCTGGACGCCTGCGAGGCCTCGGGCGTCCTGCCCGATATATATCTCCGCCTCAGGCTGCTGGAGAAGCACGATGACGTATCGGTCTACGAGCTCCGCATAGAGGATAACGGCTCCGGGGTCCCGGGCAAGCACATACCAAGGGCCTTCGGCCAGGTCCTCTACGGCTCCAAATACAGGCTGATACAATCGCGCGGGATGTTCGGTCTCGGGGGCGCCATGGCCATACTCTACGGCCAGATAACGACCCACAGGCCCTTCACCGTCATCTCCAGCACCGGGGGGCGGGAGGTCCATAAGTACAGGCTCATGATAGACATAAAGGCCAACAAGCCCCTGGTCTTAGAGCACGAGGTCCTGGAGAACCCGGGGGGCTGGCACGGCACGGTGGTCGAGTTCTGCCTCGAGGGCGATTACCCGAAGGCCTGCCCTAAGATCATAGAGTACCTCAGGCAGACGGCCATGGTGACGCCCTACGCCAACCTGACCTTCGTGGACCCGAGGGGCCGTCTCTACAGGTTCCTTAGGGCCGTGGAGGAGATGCCTCCCCCTCCCAGGGAGGCCAAGCCCCACCCGAGGGGCGTGGACGTTGAGATGGTGAGGCGCATGATAGCCGAGACGGACGAGGAGACCCTCCTGGGCTTCCTATCCAGGCACTTCCAGAGGGTAGGGCCCAAGACGGCCCTGAGGTTCCTCGAGTTCGCGGGCTTCAGCCCGGATAGAGACCCGAGGTCCCTCGGGCCCGATGAGGTGGTGAGGCTGGTGAGGGCCATGAGGGAATTCAACGGCTTCATATCCCCCGATGCCTCGTGCCTATCGCCGCTCGGGCCAGAGCTCCTCGAGGCCGGGGTGAGGAAGGAGCTCAAGCCGGAGTTCGTGGCCGTCTGCCAGAGGAAGCCCTCGGCCTACGGGGGCCACCCCTTCATAGTCGAGGTGGCTATCGCCTACGGGGGCCAGGTCCCGCCCCCGAGGGGGGGCAAGATAACGCTCTACAGGTTCGCGAACCGCATACCGCTCCTCTACGACGAGGCCAGCGATGTATCGAGGAAGGTGGTCGACGAGATCAACTGGCGCCACTACCGGGTGACGCCCGATATGCCCGTGGCCATCGTCGTCCACATATGCTCGACCAGGGTGCCCTACAAGACGGTGGGCAAGGAGTTCATAGCCGATAGGCCGGAGGTCAGGCACGAGATAACACAGGCCATCAGGGAGGTGGCGAGGAAGCTCCAGGCCTACCTGGCCAGGAAGGAGCGCAGGAGGGCCGCCGAGAAGAGGTATGGCGTTTTCGCCCGGTACCTCCCGATGATAGCCGAGTTCTCGGCCAGGCTGGCCGGGAGGCCCGTCCCGAGCGTCAAACACCTCTTGGAGAGGGTGAGAGCCGGAGGGGCACAGGACGGGGAACCTGAGGGACGGCAATAGCGACCGGGCCGGCACCTCTTATATGCTGATAATCAACCAAGGGACCAGGCATGGCCTTATGGCGAAGGCCCTGAGGGGCCCGAGGTCCCGCGCCTCCGGCTTTATAAGAGGGGCCGGTCAGCCTGCCCCGGGTGTCCCTCTTGCCCGGGCGTGAGGACACCCTGGCCAAGCGCGAGAGGGTCCTGAGGGCGCTCGAGGCCCTGGGCGAGCGCGTCGTGGAGCAGATACTGGCCGGCGAGTTCCCGTGGGTGGAGCTCCCGAGCCGCTCGACGAGCAATATAAGGTATGACCCGGAGCTCAGGCAGTACGTCCTCGGGGATAAGAAGGTCAGGAGGACGGCCTCGAACATAAGGCACCTGAGGCCCCTGATGAACCTCCTCTGGGCCGCCTACTTCTCCCACGAGCTCGTCCGGTCCTGGAAGACCACCACGCTCAGGGACGTCTACTACTCCGCCCAGGCCTACGGCTTCTCCTTCAAGGACCAGCAGGAATCCAACAACATAATAGTGGACCTCGAGAGCGTCGTGGGCTTCCCCCGCGAGGACTTCAACATATTCCCGGAGGAGAGGTCCTCCGTCTTCGGGGACCTCACGGTCGAATACACCGTGCCGGGCTACGAGGGCAAGAGGCTCAACCTGACCTCGCACCCGGACGGCATGATGATAGGGCCAGCCCTCGCTAACGCGAAGTTCGTGGACGTGAGGGCCGATAAGGTCATAGTGATAGAGAAGGGCGGTCTCTTCACGCGCTTCATAGAGGAGCGCGTCCACGAGCGCTTCAACGCCATACTAATACACACGGCCGGTCAGGCCCCGAGGGCCACCAGGTACTTCATAAGGCGCCTCCACGAGGAGCTCGGCCTCGACGTATATATCCTGACGGACGGGGACCCGTGGGGCATGCACATAGCCATGGTGATAATATCAGGCTCGGCCGAGGCAGCCCACCTCAGGGGCCTGACCACGCCCGATGCCAAATGGATAGGCGTCTGGGCCACCGACATAGTGAAGTACAAGCTGCCGAGCGACCCACTCACGGACATAGATATAAAGAGGCTCCGCGAGCTCGAGAAGGACCCCAGGTACTCGGGCCAGCTCTGGAAGAGGGAGATAAAGGCCTTCCTGAAGCACAGGAGGAAATCGGAGCTCGAGGCCTTCAGCAGGTACGGCCTGACCTACATAGTGGATGAGTACCTGCCCGACAAGCTCGGGGAGTAGCGGCCGGGGCGAGCCCCAGAGAAACGGTAAGCCATGGGGAGATAGGGCCCCCAGGGTCTCCCGGATAGAAAACTCGCGAAACAGCTCCTGGCCCTCGGGAAG
>CAYNQQ010000027.1:0-10122 GCA_964399385.1 uncultured Candidatus Bathyarchaeia archaeon
GAGGAGACCCCCGATTTCGAGCTCCCCCCCGGGAACCTGTACTGTGGGACGAGGTACGCGGACGAGATAGAGGAGGAGGGCGCCAGGCTGGCCAGGGAGCTCTTCGGCTGTAAGCACGTCTTCCTCCAGCCCCTCTCCGGCCACGTGGCGGCCATGATAGTCCTTTTCTCGGTCCTCGGGCGCGGGGACAGGATGATGTGTATAAGGGAGGAGGACGGGGGCTACCCGGGCTACACGCCGAGGGGCATACCGTCCTACCTGGGCCTCGAGGTGGGCTACCTCCCCTTCAATAGGCGGGAGTGGGACCTGGATTACGAGGCCTGCCGGGAGGCCATCAGGAGCTTCAGGCCCAAGCTGGTCGTCATAGGGGCATCCACCATACTGTTCCCATACGATATCAAGGCCCTGAGGGAGGCCTGTGATGAGGTGGGGGCCCTTCTGGCCTACGATGCCTCCCACGTGCTCGGGCTCATGGCCGGGGGCTGCTTCCAGCCGGACGCCCTCCGCGCTGGTGTTGACGTGCTCTTCGGGAGCACGCACAAGACCTTGTTCGGCCCCCAGGGCGGCATCATACTCACGGACGATGACGAGCTGGCCGGGAGGATAAGGCACAACCTCAAGCTGAGGCTGCTCGACAACCCCCATCTGAACCGTATAGCGGCTCTCGCCAGGACCTTAGAGGAGCTGGCCGAGCACGGGCCGAGTTACGCGGCCCAGGTCGTCAGGAACGCCCAGGCCCTCGCCAGGGCCCTGGAGGAGAAGGGCCTTCCCGTCCTGTTCGGCCACAAGGGCTACACCCGCTCGCACCAGCTGCTCCTCGACAGGCCGGAGATCGAGCGCCGGCTGGGCCTCCCCTACCGGGAGCTGGCCCTGAGGCTCGAGGAAGCGAACATAATAGTGGATAAATCCGGGAGGCTCGGCTCGCAGGAACTCACGAGGTTCGGGATGAAGGAGGCCGAGATGGAGGTGGTGGCGGAACTCTTATCCGATGTCCTGCTCGGGAGGAGGAAGCCCTCGGAGGTCCGGGAGGATGTGATTAGATTGAGGAAGCGCTTCAGCACCGTACATTACTGTTGAACATGGGCTTTAAGGCTTGGCGGAAAGGTATTTATGCGGAACCCTCACCTGCCCTGGGTGCGGGAGGTTGGCGAAGAGAGCCCTGCACCTGAAGGTGGAAGAACTCATCTCCGACCTGCTGAGGGCTAAGGGGCTCACGGTATCCATCGGCCGGATATTCGAGGAGGAGTGGGAGGAGCCAGTAGGGCCGACGCCCTTCCCGGAGATAACGGACCTAAGGGCCTGGGACATGAGGCTCCTGGCCAGGTACAGGCCCTTCTACCTCCCCTGGTGCGAGCTCTGCTGTCTCTGCACCTTCGGGAAATGCGATTTATCAAAGGGCAAGCGTGGTGCCTGCGGTCTCGACCTCAGGACCCAGCTGTCCCGCATGGTCCTGATAGCCTGCTGCATAGGGGCCGCCACCCACACCCACCACGCGAGGCACCTGCTCGAGCACCTCATAGAGAAGTACGGCCGCAGGCACCCGATAGATGTCGGTGGGCCCAACGTCTACCTCGAGGCCCCGCACATAAGGCTCGTGTGCGGGATAAGACCCAGGACCCTCGGCGATCTGGAGGAGGCCCTCGATTACGTCGAGACCCAGCTCGTCCACCTCCTGGCCTGCACCCACACGGGCCAGGAGGGCCACTACCTGGACTTCGAGTCCAAGATACTCCACGCCGGCATGTTGGACCACGTGGCCATGGAGGTGGCCGACATAGCCCAGATATCGGCCTACAACTTCCCGAAGGCAGATCCAGAGGCCCCGCTGGTCGAGCTGGGCTGGGGAACGGTTGACCGGGAGAAGCCCGTCATACTCGTGATAGGCCACAACGTCCCACCGGCCGTCTACATCGTGGACTACCTGCACGAGAAGGGCCTATACGGCCAGGTTGAGGTCTGCGGCATGTGCTGCACGGCCCACGACGTGACCCGCTACAACCCGGGGGCCAAGATAGTGGGCCCGATAAGCTGGCAGCTCAGGTTCATACGGGCTGGCGTGGCGGACGTCATAGTCGTGGACGAGCAGTGCGTCAGGACCGACCTGGTCGAGGAGGCCCGGAAGATCAAGGCGCCCTTCATAGCCACCAGCCCCGTGGCCTGCCACGGCCTGCCGGACAGGACCCACGACCCCGTGGAGGAGATAGTAGAGGACCTCGCCACTTACAAGGTCCCCGGTGTCCTCATACTCGAGCCGGAGAAAGCGGCCGAGGTGGCCGTCGAGGTAGCCCTGAAGGTGGCGCCCAAGAGGAAGCCCTTCAAGGCCCTCCCGGATGTATCAGATATAATAGAGGGGGCCAAGCGCTGCACCGCCTGCAATTCATGCCGCAGGGCCTGCCCGAACAATCTCCCGATACCCAAGGCCATGGAGAAGGCCGCCAAGGGAGATCTATCGGCCCTGGCCAGGCTCCTCGACGAGTGCATAGGCTGCACGAGGTGCGAGCACGCCTGCCCCCAGGAGATACCCATCCACACCTACATGGTGAAGGCCGCCGAGAAGGAGCTCAAGGAGGAGAAGTTCAAGGTCCGTGTAGGCCGCGGGGCTATCCAGGACACGGAGATAAGGGAGGTCGGCGGCCCGATCGTGCTCGGCGAGATACCCGGTGTCGTGGCCTTCGTGGGCTGCGCCAACTACCCGCACGGCAACCGTGAGGTAGCGGAGATGGCCGTCGAGTTCGCGAAGAGGAACTACATAGTGACGGCATCCGGCTGTGCCGCCATGAGCATAGGGTTCTACAAGGACGAGGAGGGCCTGACGCCCTACGAGCGGTTCTCCGGGGCCTTCGAGGCAGGAGGCATAGTGAATGTCGGCTCCTGCGTTGCCAACGCCCATATATCTGGTGCTGCCATAAAGATAGCGAGCATCTTCGCTAAGAGGAACCTCAGGGCCAATTACGAGGAGATAGCCGACTACATACTGAACCGCGTCGGGGCATGTGGGGTGGCGTGGGGCGCGATGTCGCAGAAAGCAGCCTCCATAGCCTCCGGCTTCTGGCGCCTCGGGGTGCCCGTCGTGGTGGGCCCGCACGGCTCGAAGTACAGGCGTATGCTGCTCGGGCGCCAGGACAAGGAGGAGGACTGGTACGTCTACGACGCCCGTACGGGCGAGAAGGTCTACATCGGGCCCTGCCCCGAGCACCTCTTCTTCGCGGCCGAGACGAAGGAGGAGGCCATGGTGTGGATTGCCAAGCTCTGCATGAGGCCGAGCGATACCACGAAGGGGAGGGCCATAAAGCTCACGCACTACATAGACCTGCACAAGCGCTTCTTCGGCACCCTGCCGGATGACCTCCACCTGCTCGTGAGGACCAAGGCCGACATACCGATAACGATGAAGGACGAGATCCTGGCCTTCCTGAAGGAGAAGGGGTGGAAGGAGAGGCGCATACCCGACCCAACGCTCCTCGAGAGGCTCATAAGGGTCAAGAGGGCCTGACGGGGTTAGGCCCGCTTCTTTTCTGGAGCTCCCTTCCTGGCCTTCATATTCAGTGAAGACCACAAGCCGGGGTCCGGAAAAGTATATTAGGCTTAGGGGCGAGCAGGCCCCGGCCATGAGGGAGGAGAGGCTCTTCGAGAAGGTCAAGGCCATGATGGAGAAGCACGGCATACCGGGCCGGGACCTGTACGAGCTGCCTGATTCGCCCAAGAGGTTCCCGGATGGCGCCCATTACAGGATAGAGATATCGGGCGTCGAGAGACCTGAGGTCCTTGAGGCCCTCATAGACGAGATGGAGAAGCGCGACGTCCCGGTCCACAGGCTCATATCGGTCGTCATGGGGGCCACCCTGCTCGACGACAAGGAGCTCACGAGGTTCGCCGAGATGGCCAGGGACGCGAAGCTCGAGGTCATAATAACGCCTGGCCCGAGGACGGCCTGGGATCTCGGCGGCCAGCTCAGGACGCCAGAGGGCGGTATGTGCGGCCTCAGGTATAGGGGCTCCGACAACCTCCTGTTCGTCATCTCGGATATAATGCGCTGTATAGAACTCGGGTTCAGAGGCTTCCTTATAGTGGATGAGGGCCTCCTATGGCTCCTGAACGAGATGAGGAAGGCGGGCGATATACCTAAGGACGTGGTCTTCAAGGTCTCCATCTACGCTGGCCACGCCAACCCTGCCGGCGCCAAGGTGCTCGAGATGCTCGGGGCCAATACCTTCAACCCGCTCGGGGATGTGACGCTCCCCATGCTGGCCGCCATAAGGAAGGCCGTGGACATACCCATAGATGTCCACGTCTACCTCTTCGATAGCTGGGGAGGCTTCAACCGGTTCTGGGAGACCCCCGAGATCGCCCGGGTAGCGGCCCCCTGCTACTTCAAGATAGAGCCAGGGCCGAGCGTGGCGGGCCTTTATAAGCCCTGGGTCAGCCCCCAGCACCTCGCCTTCCTGGCCAGGGAGAAGGTGAAGTATGCCGAGATCATAATAAGCATCATAGAGAAGGTCAATCCCGACATAAAGGTGTCCGAGCACGGCCCCTCCGACTTGGCCATACCCAAGCCCTGAGGTCATCACCTGGACCGAAAGGGATAAAGGCCGGAGCACAAGACCGGTGCGGTGGCCTCGGTGAGGTCGGCCGTCAGCCCAGCATGGCACAGGGGAGGTAGGCGCCTTGACGCTTAACGAGTTCTGGGAGCTGCTCGTGAGCTGGGCCATGAAGTGGGGCTACCTTGGCGCCTTCGTGGTATCCGTGATAGCGAACGCGACCATAATACTGCCCGTCCCCTACGCCCTCGCCATATTCACCCTCGGGACGGTCCTCAACCCCCTGATACTCGGCGTAGTAGGGGGGACCGGGGCCGCGATAGGGGAGCTGACGGGCTATGCCCTCGGGGCCGTCTGGAGGGGGGTCCTCGACGAATCCAAGAAGAAGCAGTTCGAGGCCGCGAGGAAACTGCTCGATAAATCCGCCGGCCTCGCCATCTTCGTCTTCTCGGCCACCCCGCTGCCCGTCGACGTGATAAGCATACCGGTGGGCATGATAGGTTACCCGCTCTGGAAGACCTTCCTCGCCTTCCTGGCCGGCAAGATAGTGCTCTGCCTCACGCTGGCCTACTCCGGCTATTTCTTCATGAAGTTCCTGGTGCTCGTGGGCGAGGCCGGGGGCATCTGGGGCATGGTCGGGACCGTGGTGGCGATAGCCGTCCTGATCGCGCTGGTGCTGTTCATAGATTGGACGGAGGCCCTCAGGATCACCGATGAGGAGGGCTGGCTGGGCCTCCTGAAGCCCAGGAACATAAGGAGGTTGATAGGCACTATTAAATCGAGGAGGGCGAGGAAAACCGGGGTGAGCGGAGGCGGGCGAGGAGAAGCTGAGGGTGATAGCTGACCTCCATATCCACTCGAGGTTCAGCAGGGCGACCAGCAGGAGGATGGACATAGAGCATATAGCTCGTTTCGCCTCGATGAAGGGCCTCACAGTCGTGGGGACCGGGGATTTCACCCACCCGGGCTGGCTGAGGGAGCTCAAATCGGAGCTCGAGGACGAGCTGGACGTGGGTCTCTACAAGCCCGTCAGGTGCCCGGGCGGGGAGGTCTTCTTCATGATAACCGGCGAGGTATGCACGGTCTTCAGGTCCGACGTGGATGACCGCGTCCACAGGATACACCACCTCATACTTCTGCCCTCCCTCGAGGCAGCCGACCAAGTGAACGAGAGGCTCTCCCGGTACGGCGATCTATCATCTGACGGCAGGCCCACCCTGGAGGTGGGGCCCCCGGAGCTGGTGGAGGAGATCCTCGAGGCCTGCCCCGAGGCCGAGGTGATACCCGCCCACGCCTGGACGCCCTGGTTCAGCCTCTTCGGGGCCTTCAGCGGTTTTGACAGGATAGAGGATTGCTACGAGGACATGACGAGACACATACACGCCCTCGAGACGGGCCTGTCGTCCGACCCTCCCATGAACTGGCGGGTCAGCTCCTTGGACAGGTTCGCCCTCGTCTCCAACAGCGATTCGCACTCGCCTTACCCCTGGCGGCTGGGCCGCGAGGCCAACGTCTTCTCCCTCCGGCCGGGCGAGCTGTCATACGAGGCCATAGTAGAGGCCATAAGGAAGAAGGACCGGGAGCGCTTCCTCATGACGATAGAGGTAGATCCAAGATACGGTAAGTATCACTGGTCGGGGCATAGGAAATGCGGGGTCTCCCTCCCGCCCTGGGAGGCCATGAGGCTGGGCAACAGGTGCCCCGTGTGCGGGAAGGAGCTCACCAAGGGGGTCGAGCAGAGGGTAGAGGAGCTCGCCGATAGGCCCCCGGGCTTCAGGCCCGAGGGGGCCATAGGCTACGTGCACCTGCTCCCCCTTTCCGAGATAATAATGGAGGTCCTCGGGGCCGGAAGCCCTAACTCGGCCGAGGTCTGGCGTGTCTATGAGGCCCTGCTGGCGAGGTTCGGGGACGAGTTCTCGGTCCTCTTGGACGCGGATTACGAAGGCATGGAAGAGGTAGCTGGCCCAGCCGTGGCCAAGGCCATTTTGGCCGTGAGGGAGGACAGGGTTAAGGTCATACCCGGCTACGATGGCGTTTATGGCCGCCTGGTCCTTGAGGAGGCCCCGGAGGAGCCTAAAAGAGCCCTGAGGGGCCAGGCCAGCCTCCTCGATTTCATGACTCGGGCTTGAGGAAGCCCCTCGAAGCCGTATAGGCCAGGAGGAGGAAGCCGGCTATGAAGAGGGAGAAGCCCACCAGGGGAGGGATGGGCCACTCCAGGTCCAGCTTGGTGAGGGCATAAATGACGTAGGTCGGGCCCAGGAAGGCCATCAGGCAGGAGGCCAGGAAGGCTATGGTCCACCTATGCTCCCCGAGCTTCTCGAGAACGGCGGAAAGCCGTGGCATGACCCCACCTGGGCCCGGGGGTGGGCCATGCCTTATATCGCTTAGCCCTCGCCGGGCAAGCCCTTCCTCGCGAAGGTCATGTAGCCCGTGTGGGCCCTCATGAGCCACTCGGGCCTCGTCTTGCCGGGCTCGGCTCTTATGTGCCTGAGGAGGCACTCGACGACCTCTATGGCCACGAAGCCGTGCTCCCTGAGCACCTCAACCGTCCTGACCACCTGGTCTATGGTGGGGCTGAAGGAGGCGAAGGCCCCGCTCGGCCTAAGGGCCTCATAGGCATGTGGCACGGCCTCCCAGGGCGAGGCTATATCGAGGACCACGGCATCCACATCCCGCTCCTCTATGCCCTCCGTTATATCCGCCAGCTTGAAATCCACGAAATCCGATAGGCCCAGCCTCCTTATGTTCTCCTCGGCCACCCTCAGGAACTCGGGCCTTACCTCGTAGGTATAGACGTGGCCATTCGGCCTTACGTGGTAGGCCAGGAAGGCCGTCAGCGCGCCGGTGCCTGTCCCGCCCTCCACCACCCTCCAGCCGGGGCCTATGCCCGTGAAGGTGAGGATGAGCCCCATGTCCTTCGGGTATATTATCTGGGTCGCCCTCCTCATCTTGAGCACGTAATCCCTGATGGTCGGCCTGAGGGCGAAGAAAACATGGCCCGTGGAGCTCCTCACCGCGGAGCCGTAGGGGAGGCCGAGGACATCATCCAGCCTTATGACACCCTTATGGGTGTGGAGCTCGCGGCCAGCCCTGGCCCTGACCAGAAAGGACCTCCTCAGGTCCAGGTAGAAGAGGACGTCATCGCCCTCTCTTATCACATCGGACAAGCCCACCACCCGGTCAGGGAAGCCCGGGCCCCTTATAGTCCTGGCGGCCTCAGCCCGGGGGCCTGAGGACCAACCTCATGAGGTCCTCGGCCACGACCACCCTATCGAACTTCTCCCTCGCCTGCTCGAGCAGGATGCCCGGGTCCCTATACCTCGCGCTCAGGTGGGTCAGAACGAGCTCTCTAACCCCCGCCCTGAGGGCCACCTCGGCCGCCACACTGGGCGTGGAGTGGAGCCTCTCCCTGGCCTTATCCGCCAGCCCGTCATCGAAGGTGCACTCGTGGATCAGGAGGTCGGCCCCCCTCGCGAGCTCGACGAGGGACTCTGAGTAAGCCGTATCGCCGGAATAGACTATCTTGAGGCCCCTCCTCGGTGGGCCGAGGACTTCCTCGGGCCTCACCAGCCTCCCCTCAGGGGTCCTAACGGGCCTCCCCATCTGCAGGGCCTTCCAGAGAGGGCCTTCCGGCACCCCGAGGGCCCTTGCCTTCTCAGGGTGGAACCTGCCGGGCCTCGTCCGGCCCTCGAAGGCATAGGCGAGCGTGGGAACAGCATGCCTTACCCAGGCGGCCCTGACCCTATAGCCGGGCCTCTCCAGGACCACGCCCTCGCCCACCTCGTGCACGGAGACTTCGAAGGTGGGCTGGAGGCCTATCGTCTCCCCGAGGCAGGAGAGGAAGGCCTTGATGCCGGGGGGACCGTATATCTCGATGGGCTCCTCCCTCCTCAGCATGGACAGGGTGTAGAGCAGGCCGGGGAGGCCGAGGACGTGATCGGCGTGCAGGTGCGTTATGAATATCCTGAGGTCCCTCGGGAAGCCCAGGCCGGCCTTGATCATCTGCTTCTGGGCCCCCTCGCCGCAATCGAAGATGAGGAGCTCCCCGCCCGTCCTCAGGGCTATGGATGGCAGGTTCCTCTCGGCTGTGGGCACGCTTCCCGACGTGCCTAAGAACACCACCTCGACGGACATGCCTTAGCCACGGGTCCTGAGGGATTAAGAAGCCTTGCCGCCTCCGGATAGCTTGGACCTCAGCCTGCAGAAAGCACAGACCTCGCCGGAGGAGGGCATCCCGCACTTAGAACAGGCCCTCAGGGGGCGGAGCTCCCGGCCGAGGTAGGAGGCGAGGGCGGGCCTGAGGTGCTTGATGTAGTTCCTGACCAGGGCGTGCATGACGCCCGGGCTCGCCCGCTCCAGGTCCTCGAGGAAGACCCTTATCCGGTCGGAGGGGGCGTCCGCGGCATAGGGGCACCCGTCCTCCATGTACTCGAGGCCCTTCAGGTCGGCGTACATCTTTATGTGTTCTTCATAGCTCTCGTAGAAGGGCTTGATACGCCTCGGGACCCCCGGGAGCTCCGAGGCCGATACGGGCGTGAGGCGAACCAGCTCCCCGAGGGCGCCGGATATGTAGGAGGAGAGGATGAACCTCGCCATGTCGTTGAGCGTGTGGCCCGTGGCCAGGGCGTCGAAGCCCAGCTCACGCGCCACGTCCGTGAGGGCATACCGTTTCACGAGGCCGCAGAGGGAGCAGGCTGGCCTCTTGGTCCTCCTCACGGCCTGGTCCAGGGTGAAGCCGTAGCGCTCCCCTATGGATACCACGTGGAGCTCCACGCCCAGGCGGCCCGAGGCCGATCTGGCCATCTCGACGCACCTCCTCGAGTAGGAGTTCCCCTCGATCCCCAGGTCCAAGACGACGGCCTCAAGCTCGAAGCCCATCTCCCCCGAGAGCTCGTCGAGGACGCAGAGCAGGGCCACGCTGTCCTTGCCCCCCGAGACGGCCACGAGAATCCTGTCGCCGGGCCTCACCATCCCGTATCTCTTCAGCGTCCTCCTGACCCTATTCACGAACCAAGAGAGGAAGTGCTCCCGGCAGAGGGGCAGGTTGGCCTGCCTCACGAACACCAGAGCCTCATGCGAGCAGAAGCGGCACCTCCTCCTACGGGGCAACCTCCCTCGGAAAACGCTTATAGCACGCCTCCTTAAACCCTGCCCCGGGGCCGGTGGTCTAGCCTGGTAGGACGCCTCCCTGACGCGGAGGAGGTCCCCGGTTCAAATCCGGGCCGGCCCACCAGAGACAGGATGAGTCTTCTAACGTCCCTGCCGTGAGAAAAACTTAAGAGAAGGCTATCTGCTCAACCCCGCGAGCAGGGTGGGCCATGTCCGTCTGCCACTGGGACCTGCACAAGCGCAAGAGGACGGGCGGGAAGAAGAGGCCCTGGCGCAAGAAGCGCAAGTACGAGCTCGGCTCCTTCCCCACTGAGACCGTGCTGGGGGAAGAGGAGGAGAGGAAGCTCGATAGGCGGAGGGGGGGCAACTACAAGGTCAGGCTGGTAAGGGCCAGGATGGCCAATGTCTCCGATCCTGAGACGGGCGTCACCAAGACCGTCGAGATAATAAGGGTCCTGAAGAACCCGGCCAACGT
>CAYNQQ010000028.1:0-10069 GCA_964399385.1 uncultured Candidatus Bathyarchaeia archaeon
GGCGGCTGAGGTGGTAATAAATAAGGGGATGATGGCATTGGCTATACGGCCATGAGTTCGGTAAATATTTCACCTTACTGTCCTTTCCTCTTCGACCACCTCAGATAAGGGAGCACATCCCGGCCTCGGCCACTCTAAAATCCTGTATATACATGGGGGCTTAAATTCCACCGGGAAAGGTTTATCAGCCCTTTAGACGAGGGGCGGTAGGGGGCCGTCGGCTAGCCTGGTCCAGGCTGCGAGGCTTGGGCCCTCGCGACCCCGGTTCAAATCCGGGCGGCCCCACCAGAGGGGTGTTTGTTTTGGAGAGAGCCCCGGGCTTCGAGGAGCTTAAGAAGGAGGCCTTCAGGGACATGGTTAAAGCGGCCTACAGAGCCCTCAGGGCGGAGGGGGTCAAGGACAGGCAGATGTGCGATGGCCAGATATTCATGTGGATACACGATGCTTACGGCTTCGACGCAAAACGGGATGAGTTCAGGCGTCTGCTACTCGAGGTGGCCCGTGATGACCCGGAGATAGAGGCCGAGGAGACGAGGTGCGGGATAATATACGTGAAGGTCAGGGGGAAGAGGGCCTCCATGGGCCGTGAGGGCTGAGGAGCATATCGGGGGGCAAGGTATTTTAGTCCTCCGCCCCCTTCACATGGGTGTTCTGCTTGTTAGGCGTTATTCTGGCAGCCGGGAGGGGCAGGAGGCTGGCGCCTCTGACCTACCGGCTCCCCAAGGCCCTGGTGGAGCTGAGGCCCGGCCTGACCCTCCTGGGCCTCGCAATAAGGGTCCTAAGGGCCTCGGGCCTCGAGGAGCTCGTGGTGGTCTCGGGCTACATGAGCCAGGCCATCGAGAAGGCCCTCAGGGGCCTCGAGGGCGTGAGGGTGGTGAGGAACCCGGAGTACTGGAGGGAGAACGGCATATCGCTCCTCAGGGCCCGCGAGGCCGTGGGCTCGGAGGACTTCGTGCTCGTCATGGCGGACCACATCTTCGAGCCCGCCCTCGTCAGGCTGGCCATAAGGGAGGGCCCCCTCGGCCTCTGCGTGGACAGGGAGGGCAGGCACCTGCTCGACCCGGGCGAGGCCACCAAGGTGAGGGTGGGGCCGGGGGGCCTGATAAGAGCCCTCGGGAAAGGACTCAGGACCTGGGACGCCTACGACACGGGCGTCTTCGCCTGCAACGAGCTGATGTTCTGGGCTGCCTCCGAGCTGGCCAAGGAGAAGTTCAGTGTCTCGGTCAGCGATTGCGTGAGCTTCCTCGTGAGGCAGGGCATCGAGTTCAAGGCCATAGATGCCACGGGCCTGGCCTGGCTGGACGTGGACACGCCGGAGGCCCTCGAGCTCGCGAGGAAGGAGCTCACTGACCTCGTCCTCGCCCGGCTCGGCAGGGCTTATCCGTCTTAGCCAGGTCCCTGAGCCTCTCTACGCCGCCTATGGCCTTTATGAACTCGGCCACGGGCTCCGGGACGAGCTCCTCCCACGGCTCCCCGGCCAACATCCTGCGCCTCACCTCGGTGGCCGAGTAGATGTGCCTCTCGTAGAAGGGTATGGCCCTCACCTCGAAACCGGCCTCGAGGAAGAGGCGCCTCGTCAGGGGCTCGTTGGAGAACACCACCTCGAAGCTCGGGCAGTAGGCGAGGACCATGGGGACCCAGACCGGGTGCATGGGGGCGTCCGGGACTGGCACCACCCAGTAGCGCTCGGGCCCGATGCCCGCGTGGGAGAGGGCCAGCCTTATCATCACCATCCTCTCGCCAGCCGTGAAGGGGTTATCGAGCTCGTGGCTGAGCTGGGCGCTCCCGAGCACCACGACCAGCTCGTCGAACTCGGACAGGATATCGAGCATGGCCTTCAGGTGCCCCTTGTGTATGGGCTGGAAACGGCCCACCATGGCGGCCCTACGCGCCCGCCAGGCCATGCCCACGGCACCTCCCGCCGGGGCGTGAGCCCGGTCCTTAACCCCTCCCATACCCTATCGGCTCCGGCACCCAGGGCTTGGCGAAATCCGTATTAAGGCATGGCATTCCCGCACGGCGGTGGTAGGATGTCCCTGGCCGTGGTCGAGGAGACGGCCTTCACCCTCCTCAAGCTCGCGGCCACCGTCCTCCCGAGGGACGTGAGGGAGGCCCTCGAGGAAGCCTACAGGACGGAGACCAGCGAGGTGGGGAAAGCCCAGCTCGAGGCCATCCTCGAGGACATCAGGCTCGCCCAGGAGCTCTCCAAGCCCATCTGCCAGGACACGGGGACCATAATATTCTACGTCAGGGTGGGGACGGATTTCCCGGCCAGGAAAGGGCTTTACGATGCGCTCGTGAGGGCGACGAGGAGGGCCACGAAGGAGGTGCCCCTAAGGCCCAACGCCGTTGACCCCATAGCCGAGCGGAACACGGGCGATAACACGGGTCGCTACATACCGTACGTCCACTGGGAGCTCTTCGACGGCGATTACCTGGAGCTGACGGCCTTCCCGAAGGGCGGCGGTTCAGAGAACACCTGCAGGCTCGGCATGCTGAGCCCCGGGATGGGCCTTAAAGGGCTGAAGAAGTTCGTCGTAGACACCGTGATAGAGGCCGGAGGGAAGCCCTGCCCGCCCATCATAGTGGGCGTGGCCGTGGGGGGAGGCTCCGATATAGCCATGGAGATAGCCAAGAAGGCCCTCCTAAGGCCCCTCGACAAACCGAACCCCGTGCCCGAGCTGGCCAAGCTGGAGGAGGAACTCCTCAGGGCCATAAACGAGACGGGCATAGGGCCCATGGGCCTCGGGGGCCGGTGGACGGCGCTCAGGGTCCACGTGGATTACGCCTGCAGGCACCCGGCCAGCTACCCCGTGGCCGTCGCCACGCAGTGCTGGGCGGCCAGGAGGGCCTCGGCCAGGATAGGGCCGGATGGCTCGGTCGAGTACCTCACGCACGAGGTATGAGGCCTTAGCCCGGGCGCCCTACCTCACGCAGGAGCAGACAAGGTACTCGCACAGGAACCAGGGAATCCTGGGCAGGAGGCGGGCCAGCAGCAGCCTGATGGGCCGGATGGGGAAGAGCTTGGGGCTCAGCCCCTCACCCCACACGGCCACATCCGAGAAGCAGGAGAGGAGCCTCTTCAGCCTCCGCGGGCTGAACCTCCATTTGTGGCTCGGGTCGAGGTCGAAGACCGAGGAGAACATAGAGGGCACCTCGATGAAGAGCTTCCCGCCGGGCCTCAGGACCCTCCTGACCTCCCGGAGGGCCCTCCAGGGCTCGTCGAGATGCTCGAGGACATGCCTCATATATGCCTCACGGAAGCAGCCTTCCCTGAAGGGCAGGAAATGGGCATCCGCCACCACGAAGAAAAGGCCCTTTGGGGCCCGGGCCGGGGCCTCCAAGTCCACGTAGATGACGTCTGGCCCCTCGGCCGCCGGGGCGAAGGGGTAGGTCCTGCCCGAGCCGCAACCGACATCCAGCCTCACCCCCGGCCCTCCCCCTCGGGCTTCCAGCCCAGCTCGGTAATCCTAAGCTTTAAATCCCCCTCCATGCCTTACCCAGGGCAAGCCCGAGGGGTGAGGGCGATGAGCAAGAAGAAGCCTTTCTACGTGAAGTTCGACACGCCCCCAGAGGTCGCGGAGATGGCTTTAGCGGCCCTGAGGACCGCCCGCGAGACGGCGGGGAAGAAGGCCATAAGGAAGGGTGTGAACGAGACCACCAAGGCCGTCGAGAGAGGGCTGGCCAAGCTCGTCATCATAGCCGAGAACGTGGACCCACCCGAGATAGTAGCCCACCTGCCGATACTCTGCGAGGAGAAGGGCATACCCTACGTCTACGTGCCGAGCAAGGAGGAGCTCGGGAAGGCAGCTGGCATAAACGTGAGCGCCTCATCGGCCTGTATAATAGACCCTGGGGAGGCCAAGGACGTAGTTGAAGATATAATAAAGGCCGTTAAGGAGCTTATGGCCGGTGGTGGTGCTTGAGCAGCGAGGAGAGGCCCACCCCAGCCGAGGTGGTCCAGATACTCGGCAGGACGGGCGTGACGGGCGAGATAACACAGGTGAGGGTCCGCATACTCGAGGGGAGGGACAGGGGGCGCATACTCACGAGGAACGTGAAGGGCCCGGTCAGGCTGGGCGACATACTCATGCTCAGGGAGACGGAGCGCGAGGCACGCAAGATAGAGTGATGACCGGTGGTGCCGGCCTTGCCGAGGGTTAGGAGCTGCTCCTTCTGCGGCCACCAGATACCGCCCGGGACGGGCATAATGTACGTGCGCAATGACGGGCGCATCCTCTGGTTCTGCTCGAGCAAGTGCAGGAAGAACTACCTGAAGCTCCGCAGGGACCCGAGGAAGCTTAAGTGGACGAGGTTCTACGGGAAGACGGAAAGGCATTAGGCATCTGGCGATCCGGGATTAGTCAATAGCCGAAAAAGGCTTTTCTCGTCCCCGAAGACCACCCGAGCGGGTGGAGGCATGAGAGGCGAGCCCCTCGCCGCCGTGGTATCGGCCGGCATGACGAGGTTCGGGAAGCTGGAGGGCTACTCGGCCAGGGAGCTCTTCGCCCTGGCCTTCAAGGAGGCCCTCGAGCGCTGCCCCGAGCTCGACCCCAAGCGCGATATCCAGGCCATCTTCGTGGGCAACATGGCCGGCGAGGGCTGGGAGCACCAGGGGCACTGGGGCCCCATCATAGCGGATTGGACGGGACTCGTGCCAAAGGCCTCCGTCCGGTTCGAGAACGCATGTGCCTCGTCGGGTGCTGCCCTCAGGTGCGCCGTCATGGCCGTGAAATCGGGCCTGGTGGACGTGGCCCTCGTCGGCGGCGTGGAGAAGATGACGCACCGGACCACGCCCGAGAGCACGGAGTTCCTCGCCCTGGCCTCCGACCACCCATTCGAGCAGTTCCACGGCCTAACGTTCCCGGGCCTATACGCCCTGATGGCCACGGCACACATGCACAAGTATGGCACCACGGAGGAGCAGCTGGCCATGGTGGCCGTGAAGGCCCACAAATACGGTGCCCTGAACCCTAAGGCCCACTTCCAGAAGCCCGTGACGCTCGAGAAGGCCCTCTCGAGCCGTGTTATTGCCTGGCCCCTGAAGCTCTACGATTGCTGCCCCATAAGCGATGGAGCTGCCTGCGCCATAGTAACCAAGCCTGAGCTGGCCAAGAAGTTCACGGACACGCCCATCTACGTCATAGGCGTTGGCCAGGGCTCGGACCACATAGGCGTTTACGAGCGTGAGGACATAACGACCATAAGGTCGACGGTTGAGGCCGCCCGCCTGGCCTACGACATGGCTGGCATAAGGGACCCCGTGAAGGAGCTCGACGTGATAGAGGTCCACGATTGCTTCACCATATCCGAGATAATCGCCTACGAGGACCTCGGCCTCTGCGAGAAGGGCGAGGGAGGCAGGATGGTGGAGGAGGGCAGGACGGACCTCGATGGCGATATACCCGTGAACGTCTCAGGGGGCCTGAAGGCCAAGGGCCACCCCGTCGGGGCTACGGGGGCCGCCCAGATCTACGAGATGTTCATCCAGCTGAGGGGCGAGGCCGAGAGAGGGCGCCAGGTCCCGGATGCCGAGGTGGGGCTCACGCATAACCTCGGGGGCTCGGGGGCCACGTGCGTGATACACATATTCAGGAGGGGATGAGCATGGCGGAGGGCATGCCCTTCACCATAGATAGCTTCTACAAGCTGCTGGGCGAGGGCAAACTCATGGCCTCGAGATGCCGCTCCTGCGGGAAGCTGCTCGTCCCCCCGAGGCCTCTCTGCCCCTCCTGCTACGGGACGGACATGGAGTGGGTGGAGCTGAAGGGCGAGGGGACGGTGGAGTCCTTCACGGTTATCCACGTGGCCCCCCCGCAGTTCGCGGAGGAGGTGCCCTACGTGGTGGCGCTCGTGAGGCTCGATGAGGGCGTCAGGCTGCCGGGCAGGCTGGTGGGCGTGGAGCCCGAGAAGGTGAAGGTCGGGATGAGGGTCAAAGTGGAGTTCGAGGGGCCGAGGGGAGAGGGCTGGCCGGGCTGGCCCACCTACAGGTTCAGGCCTATCCCCTGACCGTTTTTATGGCCTTCATTATCCATTTCACGGGCTTCAGGTGCCTTGGGGTTATGGATGCCCGGCCCTCTATGAGGTCCTTCCTCATGGCGAGGAGGTCGTAGCCGTATTCGGTCTCGCACTTCTTTATCGCGTTCAGGGCCACCCTTACGCCATAGGTGAGGACGAAGGACATACCGAGGGCCGCCAGATGGTTCCTCATGGTGTTCCTGAAGTACTCCCTCATGAGTATCGGGGCCCACCTAAGGTTGTGCTCCCAGGCCTTGAGGAGGAGCTCCGCCCTCCTGACGTTCAGGTCCTTGAGGGTCATGCCCACGTGGCCCTTGCGCCTGAGCATGCCCATGGCCACGAAGAACAGGGGCACGATGAGGCTCTTGAAGGGCCTCAGCCTCTCGACCAGATCTATGGTGAGGGCCACGTCCTTCTCCGTCTCGCCCGGTAGGCCGATTATGAGCGTCGAGCACGGCACCCAGTTGTTCTCGCGCATTATCTCGAAGGCCCTCACGACCACGTCGGGCCACTCCTCGGGCTTGAAGGGCTTGACCTTCCCCCTCATGTGCTTGGCTATGAGGCTCGGGCTACCCGTCTCTATGCCGGTCTGGCCGCTGCCCCAGTGCTTTTCGTTTATCCCCATGAGGGGGTTCATCTCCTCTATCAGGTCTGGGGCCGCCGCCACCGAGCTGAGGGCGAAATGCGATATCCCTATGTGTTTCACGCCCTCCACGGACCTGACGGCCCTGAGGAGCTTCAGGACCTTCTCCTTCTCCGGCACCAGCCCCTTAGCCCCATACCTGAGCACGTCCTCGGCGTGGAGTATGGGCTGCCTCCCTGCCTTGATGTTGACCTCCACATCCCTCACTATCTTATCTATGGGGAGGCTCCTCAGCTTCGCCAGGGTGGGCTCGCAGAAGGCACAGCCCCTCCCGCAGCCTCGGGCCACCTCCACTATGCCGCACACGGTCGGGCCCCTTATGTTGGGTATCTTCTCGGGCGGGACCACGGTCCCGTGGACGACCTCCGGGAGCTCCTCGCCCTTCACGGCCTTCTCGAACAGCGGGCCCGCTATCTCTTCCGCCTCGCCCACCACCACGCAATCTACGCCGTACTGGTGCCTCACCTCCTCGTGGACCTCGAGCTGCCAGGCGCCCGGGCCCCCCACTATTATCTTCGGCCGGTATTTCTGGACGCTCGGGTGGAACACTATCTCCCTGAACTTGATGGCCATGTAGGCTTCCCCTCCGAAGAGCTCCGTGAAGGTGGTGGTGGCAGGCCCTATGCCCAGCGGGTCCGTCTCGTTCACGCCTATGGCCTTGGTCTCCGGCCCGATTACCCTATCGAGATAATCGGGGTGGGCCACTATGACCTCGTTTTTATCGAAGCCGTACTCGAGGAGGGCGGCCTCCACGCGCCTGAGGCCGCAAGGGGCGACCTCGGCCTCCCCCCTGGGCCCCACTCTGACGCTCGGGCAGAAGAAGTTGAAGTAAACGTAATCCGGGACCAGGCCCTTCGGGACGCAGGCGCTGAAGCCCATGAAGATTCCTCCGCCGTACTCGCTCATCAGGGTCCTGTCGGATGTCAATACTATCTTGTACCCCTTGGCCCTCGTCACCTCTCGCCTCCTCGGGCGGACGCTTCTTGAAGGGGAGGCATATAAGTACTCAGTTTAAAAACCGAACGGCTATCCGTTCGCCTTATATCCGCCCGCGCGGCCCTACGGCCGGGGCCAGCATGAGGTATATCCGCGCCGAATGGGATGATATAGAACGGCTCTGCGAGGTGGTAGCAGATAAGATCAGGCATTCCGGCTTCAGGCCCGAGGTCATAGTGGCCGTCAGCAGGGGAGGCCTCCCGCCGGCCCGGATACTGAGCGATATGCTCGGCGTAAATGACGTGGCCTCTGTGTCCGTCAGGTACTACAGGAGGCCGGGGGAGAGGGAGGAGAAACCCGTGATAACCTGCCCCCTGAACGCCGACGTGAGGGGGAAGAAGGTCCTCATAGTAGATGATGTCGCCGACACGGGCCACTCGCTCCAGGTCGTGAGGGAGCACGTCCTCGGGAGAGGGGCCTCCGAGGTCAGGATAGCGACCCTGCACTACAAGCCCTGGAGCGTGCTCAAGCCCGATTACTACGCCGAGGAGACAGATGCCTGGGTGATCTACGCCTGGGAGAAATGGGAGACGGTGAGGAGCCTCATGGCCAAGATGGCCGATGAGGGGGTCGATGAGGAGGAGGCCATCAAAAACCTGATCGGCATAGGCTTCGATAGGGGCTTCGTGGAGAAGGTCTTATCGCGTCCGGCGATGGACGAGGGCTGACTCAGGTCCCCTCCTCTGGCTCCAAGATGACGGCCGTGCCGTGGACGGCCACCATTATGAGGTCGCCGAGCAGGTCGCTGGTCTCGAAATCTATGCCTATCACGGCGTTGGCCCCCAGCTTCATGGCCTCCTGCACGAGCGAGTTGAGGGCCTCATCCCTGGCCTTCTTGAGCTCCGTGACGTAGGCGCCTACCTTGCCGCCGAACATGCTCTTTACGCTGGCGAGCCACTTGCCCCACATGCCCCTCGTCCTTATGGTGAGGCCGTGGACGACGCCGAGGACCTTCTTCACCCTGTAGCCCGGCACGGTTGGCGTTGTCGCCAGGAGTATGGGTTGGCTCAAACCACCACCGGCTATTACGGTCCTCACCCACTCTTAAGTGTTTGGGGCGGGCAAACCTATTTAGCTCTCCCGGCCAAGAGCACGTCGGTGCCATGCCTTGGGCGAGAAGGCCAAGGAGATAATCGAGAGGGCCTATCGCGAGGGCCGCAAGCACCTCCTGGAGCCCGAGGCCAAGACCGTGTGCTCTGAGTATGGGATCCCGGTCCCGAGGTTCAAGGTGGCCTCCGACCCCGAGGAGGCCGTTGATTTCGCGGAGGAGATAGGCTACCCGGTGGTCCTGAAGGTGGTCTCGCCCGATGTCATACACAAGTCGGACGTGGGAGGGGTCCTGCTGAACGTCATGGACGCCGATGGCGTTAGGGAGGGCTTCAAGCGCATCTTGGACACGGTGAAGGGGCACGTGCCTGACGCGCGTATAATAGGCGTCCTCGTGGAGGAGATGGCCCCCAAGGGCGTGGCGGAGGTCATAGTGGGCGCCATCAAGGACCCGCAGTTCGGCCAGACCCTCATGTTCGGCCTCGGCGGCGTTTTCGTCGAGGTCCTGAAGGACGTGACGTTCCGCATCGCCCCGATAGACGAGGGGGAGGCCATGGAGATGATAAAGGAGATAAAGGCCTACCCGATACTGACGGGCTACAGGGGCCAGCCCCCGGCGGACGTGAAGACCATAGCCCGTATCATAACCAGGGCCTCCGACCTCGTGATGGAGAACCCCCAGGTGAAGGAGATGGACCTGAACCCCATCATAGTCTACGAGAAAGGGGCCAAGACCGTGGACGCGAGGATAATACTCGAGTGAGCCCGGGACCGCTTAAATAGGAGGCTGCCAGCTGATGTCCGGCATGACGGCCGAGACCACGAGGGCCCAGAGGCCCAGGCTCGTGAGCGCGATACGCAGGCTGTTCGGGCGCTTCAGGTGGAGGC
Organism: uncultured Candidatus Bathyarchaeia archaeon; assembly: GCA_964399385.1. GTDB lineage: Archaea > Thermoproteota > Bathyarchaeia > EX4484-135 > EX4484-135 > EX4484-135. The sequence goes on from CAYNQQ010000028.1 coordinate 9,593, forward strand.
ACAGGTTCAGGCATAGGCACAGGCACAGGAGGAGGGCGAGGAGGAGGCAGGGCCCGCTCAGGATGCTCAGGTAAACCTTACTAAGGAGCCCCGGCCAGTAAGGTAGGGCGTGCCGTGAAGAACACCAGGCTTGGCTGAGGGATGATGCCTTCCCGCCCCCATGAGCACGCCCCAGGTGAAGGCCATGGAGGAGCTCGAGGAGAGATTCGCCCCCCTCAGGAGATACGAGAGCATAATACCGGGCTTCAGGGATTTCCTCGAGACCCTCGCCAGGCCGCTGCCCAAGACGGTGCGCCTTAACACCCTTAAGGCCAGCGTTGAGGACATACTGGCCGGTCTCGAGGAGAGGGGAATAGAATTCGAGGAGCTCGGCTGGTACGAGCACGGCATAAAACTGCTGAACGTGGAGAAGCCCGGGAACCTCCTCGAGTACTTCCTCGGCCTCATCCACCCTCAGGAGGAGGTATCCATGATACC
>CAYNQQ010000029.1:0-9539 GCA_964399385.1 uncultured Candidatus Bathyarchaeia archaeon
CCAGAGCTTCGTGGGAGACCACGATAGGCTCGAGGGGGAGGGCGTCAGGCCCGAGGAGTTCACGCTCATCAAGTTCAGGCTGGCTGGGTCTGATGCCTACCTCGTGGCCGCCACCTTCAGGCCCGAGACCATATACGGCGTGACGAACGTATGGCTCAACCCGGATGTCGATTACGTAGAGGCGCGTGTGGACGGGGAGCTCTGGGTGATCTCGCCCCAGGCCGTCGAGAAGCTGGCCGACCAGGGGCGCTCGGTCGAGGTGCTCAGGCGCTTCAGGGGCTCGGAGCTCATGGGCAAGACCTGCCTCAGCCCGATAGATGGCCGTGAGCTCCCCATCCTCCCCGGCTGGTTCGTGGACCCGGATTACGCCACGGGCGTGGTCTACAGCGTCCCGGCCCACGCCCCCTACGATTACGTGGCCCTCAGGGACCTCAAGCGCCAGCCGGAGAAGCTCAGGCAGTTCGGGATAGACCCGGCCATCCTGGACAAAATAGAGCCCATATCCATGATAGAGGTGGAGGGCTTCGGGGATTACCCGGCCGTTGAGCTGGTGGAGGAGATGGACATAAAGGACCAACACGACCCGAAGGTCGAGGAGGCCACGAAGCTCATCTACAAGAAGGAGTTCCACGAGGGGGTCCTGAAGCCCATCTGCGGTCCCTACGCTGGCTCCCCGGTTAGGGAGGTCAAGGCCAAGCTCATAGAGGACTTCAAGGCCAAGGGCATAGCCGATTCCATGTGGGAGCTCCCCTCCCGCGTGGTCTGCCGCTGCGGGACGAAATGCCACGTCAGGCTCCTCAGGGACCAGTGGTTCCTGAAGTACTCCGACCCCTCTTGGAAGGAGAAGGCCAAGGAATGCGTCAGCCGCATGAGGATATACCCCGAGGCAGCCCGCTCCTGGTTCCTCGAGGTCATAGATTGGTACCTCGATTGGCCCTGCGCCCGCAAGATGGGCCTCGGGACACCCCTACCCTGGGACCCGGAGTGGCTCGTGGAGACGCTGAGCGATTCCACCATCTACATGGCCTTCTACACCATAATGAGGGCCGTGAGGGAGCACGGCATAAGGCCCGAGCAGCTGACGGAGGAGGTCTTCGATTACGTCTTCCTCGGGAAGGGCGAGCCCTCGGAGGTCGCGGCGAGGGCGGGCCTCAGCGAGGAGGTGCTGAGGGAGATGAGGGAGGAGTTCCTCTACTGGTACCCGGTTGACCTCAGGAACTCGGCCAAGGAGCTCGTGCCGAACCACCTCACGTTCTTCATCTTCCACCACGTCGCCATCTGGCCCCCGGAGTTCTGGCCGAGGGCCGTGGGCGTGAACGGCATGGTGATGGTGGAGAAGAAGCCCATGTCGAAGAGGAAGGGCAATATCGTCCCCATAGAAGACGCCGTGGAGATCTACGGGGCGGATGCCACCCGCTGTGCCCTCCTCCTCGGCGCCGAGGGCATGGATGACCCGGACTGGAGCGATGAGAACGCGAGAGCCGTGAGGGCCAACCTCGAGGCCTTCTTCAGATTCGCCCTCGAGACCTACGGGGCGAATGGAGGGGACTTCGGGAGACCGGACAGATGGCTGACCAGCGTCCTGCAGGCCCGTATAAAAGCCGTGTCGGAGGCCCTTGAGGAGCTCAGGACGAGGACGGCCCTCTCCACGGCCTTTTACGAGATATGGAACGACCTCAGGTGGTACCTGAGGCGCAAGATGGGCAGGCCCCACGGCCCCACCGTCCGCTGGGCTATCGAGACGTGGGTGAAGCTCATGGCGCCGTTCGCGCCTCACATATGCGAGGAGCTGTGGGAGCGCCTGGGCAAGGAGAGCTTCATCTCCCTGGCCCAGTGGCCCGAGCCAGACGAGAGCAAGATAGATGTTGAGGCCGAGGAGGGGGAGGTCCTCATAAGGGGCGTGCTTGAGGACCTACATGAGGTGCTCAAGGTCCTCAAGGTCAGGAAGCCCAAGCGTATCTGCCTCTACGTGGCATCGGCCTGGAAGTGGAGGGCGTACATGGCCGTGCTGGAGGCCTTCAGGACCGGGAAACCGGACATGAAAGCCGTCATGAGGGAGCTCATGGCCGACCCGGAGCTCAGGGCGAGGGCAAAGGAGGTGGCTTCGCTCGTGAAACAGCTTATCGAGGACATCATGGATATAGCGCCCGAGGAGAGGGAGCGCAGGCTCAAGCTCGGGGAGCTCGACGAACTCGGGGTGCTGGAGGAAGCCTCCGCCTTCCTGGCCAGGGAAACCGGGGCTGGCGAGGTCCTGGTCTTCAGGGAGGACGACCCTAAGCGATATGACCCGAAGGGCAGGGCAAGACTGGCGAGGCCCTACAGGCCAGCCATATACGTGGAGTAGGACCGGTCAAAAACGCCGTGGGGCTTAGTGCTTCAGCAGCTTCTCCTCGTACTTGTGCAGGTACACGGCGGCCTCCCCGACGTCCATGAAGAGCGAGTCCACGCGTTTCACGTCCTCGACGCCCACGACATCCCGCTTGGCCACCCTCGCGTTCTGGGCCGCGAGGCTCAGGAGCTGGACGGCGTACCTGAGCGAGGTCCTGGCCCCTATCCTCGTGAGCTCGTCGAGGGCTTCCTCGCTTATGTTTATGCCCTCCTCCCTGGCCCTTATGCGCAGTATCTCCCTTATCGTATCGGCATCGTACTCCTCCGTCGTTATTATCACGGCCCTGTCTATGAGGTCGAGCGGGAAGCCGAAGGGGCTCTCTATATCGGTCCCCCTTATACGGGCGAAACCGCGGTTGGTGGCCAGGATTATTATGGGGGATAGCTCGCTCTCCAGGGCGCGGCCTATGAAGCTGAAGGCCTCGAGGTCGAGCATGTGGGCGTCATCTATGAACAGCACGCCCGGGTGGATGAAGGCCCGCCCCTCATCCACCATGCGCTTGACCTGCTCGTCGACCATGGCCCTGACCTCGGGGTCGATTTCCTTCGTCTCCTCCCCGAGGCCGAAAAGGAGCGAGAAGAGACCCCCACGCCTCCTCTTGGCATGTATCTCGTCGAGGTCGGCCAGCGTGAGGGTGTAAACGAATTCCTTCTGCTTCTTCACCTTGCCGGTGGGCCTCGGGACCCTCCTCCTCGCGTCTATCTCGTAGAACTTCGCCTTCTCGCTCTCCTCGCAGATGCCGAGGTTCACCACCCGGCCCGTCTCGGCATCTATCTGGATGACGCAGCCCTCGGTGATGCCGTAGGCTATTATCTGCTCAGCTATGTGAGAGCCTGCCTCCACCGTCCGCTCCTCCTCGGTGGTCCTGAGCCTTATCCTGACACTCTCCGGTATCTTCTGGTACGGGTTGTAGGGGTGCGGGACCATATTCACCTTCAGGTCGACGACCTCGCCCTCATACACCTCGCGCATCTCGTGTATTTCGACGCCTATGCACTTCCTCATGGCCTCTATGAGTATCTCCGTCTTCTTCCTCTCGGCGCTGTATATCTCGCTGGCGCTGAGTTGGAGGAAGGGCACGTTGGGGCCGAGTTCACGCGAGATGGCAACAGCGAGGGCCGTCTTGCCCGTGCCGGGCGGGCCAGCCAGTATTATGCACTTCCCGGCCAGCTTCCCCTGCTTTATCATCTCGACGACGAGGCCAGCGGCCTCCCTGGCCCTCTCCTGCCCCACCATCCCGTCCTTGACCCTGACGGCCCTCAGGTTCTCATCGAGGCCGAGGCCCTTTATGTGGGTGTGAGCTCCTATCCTCTCGAATCCCCGGGGGCCAGGCAGCTCCCTTATCTCCGACATGGGGGCCACCCGGCATCTGGCCCTAAGGCCCGATGGTTATAAGAATTAACCATGCCCGAAGCCCTCCGGCAGGAAGCCTTATGCCTTCTAATAGCCCCTGGGCAGGGGTGCGGGCTTGCTCAAGGAACAGGTACTCAGGGCCCTCGAGGAGATAGTAGGGCCCGAGAATCTGACGGATGACCCAGCCGAGCTCCTGTGCTACGCCAGAGATGCGTCCGAGAACTTCGGCCTCCCGGACGTGGTGGTATGGCCCCGCACCACCGAGCAGGTCAGCGCCATAGTCAGGCTGGCGAACGAGCACAAGATACCCATAACGCCGAGGGGGGCCGGGACCTGCCTGAGCGGTGGCCCCGTGCCAGCCAGAGGGGGCATACTCGTGGTGATGACGCGCATGAACCGCATACTCGATGTAGATGTGGCCAACATGCAGGTCCTCGTCGAGCCCGGCGTGATATGGCAGGAGCTCAACGAGGCCCTGGAGCCCTACGGTCTCTTCCTGCCGCCCGACCCAGTCTCGGGCTCGGCCTGCACCATAGGGGGCTGTATAGCCGAGGACGCAGGCGGGATAAGGGCCGTCAAGTACGGGACCTTCAGGAGCTGGGTCCAGGCCCTCGAGGTGGTCCTCCCGACCGGGGACGTCATATGGACGGGCAGCCGGGCCAGGAAATGCGTGTCGGGTTACGACCTCGTCCACCTCTTCGTGGGCTCCGAGGGCACCCTCGGCATAATAACCAAGGCCCTGCTGCGCGTCTTCCCGAGGCCCAGGTATTCCCTGGCCATGGCGGCCTTCGCGGGCGATGTTGAGGATGCCGCGAGAGCCGTATTCTACGTGCTTAACAGGGGCCTGATGCCCTCAGCGGCCGAGATAATGGATAAGCGCACGCTCGAGGCCATCTCGGCCTTCGGCGGGCTCGAGATCCCGGAGTGCGAGGCCATGCTGATATTCGAGTTCGATGGCTATACCCTCTCCGACGTGAGGGCCAGGGCCAGGGAGGCGAGGAAGCTATGCGAGGCCACGAACCTAAGGGTGAGGATGGCCGAGACAGAGGCCGAGGTCTCCGAGATATGGGCCGTGAGGAGGGCTGTCTCACCGGCCCTGGCGAGGCTCAGGCCCTCCTGCATCCACGAGGACATAACGGTCCCAATAAGCAGGCTCGCGGAGGCCCTGAGGGGGATAAGGCGGATATCGGAGGAGCACGGCATTCTCATCGCCACCTTCGGCCACGCCGGGGACGGCAATCTGCACCCAGTGATACTCTTCGACGAGAGAGAGCCCGAGGAGGCCAAGAGGGCCAGGGAGGCAGCCAGGGACCTGGCCAGGATGGCCGTGGAGCTCGGCGGGACCCTCACGGGCGAGCACGGCGTAGGGCTCTCGAAGGCCCCCTTCTTCTCCCTCGAGCACCGAGAGGCCGAAGTGGAGGTCATGAAGGCCATAAAGAGGGCCTTGGACCCGAACGGCATCATGAACCCGGGCAAGATATGGGGGTAGGGCCTTGGGCGAGGGCCTCGAGCTCCCGGACGAGGTCACCTCGGAGCTCTACAGGTGCTCGAGGTGCGGTCTCTGCCTCCCGGCCTGCCCTACCTTCGCCGTGAAGGGCTCGGAGGGCTGGGGGGCGAGGGGGCGGCTCATGATATGCAGGGCTCTCGCCGAGGGCTCCATAGAGCCCTACGGAGGCCTCCTGGACAGGCTTTTCTCGTGCAACTCCTGCATGGCCTGTGAGGTAGCCTGTCCCGCCGGCGTCAGGGTATCCGAGGTCCTCGCGGCCGTGAGGGGGGCCCTCGCGTCCTCGGGCCAGCTGCCCCCGGGCGTGGCCGAGGTGGCTAAGGCCATAGTGGAGCGCGGGAACCCCTGGTCGAAGACGCGGGGCGGGGAGGGGGAAGCCGGGAAGCCAATTCTGGTGTTCGCTGGCTGCGTGGCCTCGGAGCTCGAGCCGGGGGTCATAAAGGCCCTGGAGAAGCTGTTAGAGGCCGCGGGAGCCGGTTATTCCGTGCTCGAGGGGCCCTGCTGCGGTTTCCCACTGCTCAGGATGGGGCTGGTCAAAGAGGCCAAGAGGGCCGCGAGGAGCCTGGCCGAAAGGATAAGGGCCCTCGGGCCCGAGGTCGTGATAACGCCGTGCCCCGGCTGCGCCAGGATGCTGGGCCGGGAGGTGCGGGACCTCCTCGGGCTCTACATAAGGGCCGAGCACGCCTCAACCTATCTGAGGAGGCTCCTGAGGGAGGGCAGGCTCGTCCTCAAGCGCCGGGTGGAGCTGAAAGCCACATTTCACGACCCGTGCGTCCTCGGCCGCTCGCTCGGGATATACGATGCCCCGAGGGAACTCCTATGGCACTCCGGCCTGGCCCTCATAGAGATGAGGAAGAACAAGCGGGAGACCTCCTGCTGCGGGTACGGGCAGCTCAACTTCATGACCTACCCGGATATCGCGAGGGCCCTGGCCGAGAGGAGGGTGGAGGAGGCCCTCGGGACGGGCGCCGATGTGCTCGTGACGGCCTGCCCGGCCTGCCTGCACGCCCTATCTGGGGCCGCTAAAGAGGTGGCCAGGGCCCTCGCGGTAGCCGATATAACCGAGGTCCTGGCCGAGCTGGTTTAGGGCACGAGCCTGAACTTATCCCTCGGGAAGAGGACGACCTCACGTATGTTCTGCTTGCCCGTTATGACCATCATGAGCCTGGCCAGGCCTATGGCCCAGCCGGCGTGAGGGGGCATGCCGTAATCGAAGGCCCTGAGGTGATATTCAAAGCTGGCCGGGTTGAGGCCCTGCTCCCTCAGGCGTTTGACGAGGAGTTCCTTATCGTTTATCCTCGTCCCGCCGGAGGCCAGCTCAAGCCAGCCGTACATGAGGTCGAAGGCCTCGCAGACCTCGGGCCTGTCCTCCCTCGGCTTTATGTAGAAGGGCTTTGAGGCCGTAGGCCAATCGGTTATGAAGTAGAAGCCTGGCTTTCTGGCCCCGAGGGCCCTGAGGGCTGGCGTCGGGAAATCCTCGCCCCACGGGACTTCGAAGCCCTCCTCCCGGACGAGCTTGAGGGCCTCATCGTACGTGAGCCTCTCGAAGGGCACCTCCGGCACCTCGAGGCCCTCGCGGCCCAGGATGGCCAGCTCCTTACGGCAGCGCTCTTTCACGGTCTTGAAGACGTGCTCTATGAGGCGCTCGAGCACGTCCATCACGTCCTCAGCGTCCGCGAAAGCAGCTTCTATATCGACCGATATGAACTCGCTCAGGTGCCGGCGGGTATGTGATTCCTCGGCCCTGAAGTAGGGGGCTATCTCGAAGACGCGCTCGAAGCTGAGCGTCAGCTCCTCCTTGTAGAGCTGTGGGCTCTGGGCGAGGAAGGCCTCCCTGCCGAAGTACTTCACCGGGAAGAGGGCGGCACCGCCCTCCGTGGCCGTGGCTATTATCTTGGGCGTGAAGACCTCCACGAAGCCCTCCCTGGTCAGGAAGTCCCTTATGGCCCTGAGGACCTCGTGCTGGATGATGAATATGGCCCTGACCTCGTCGCGGGCCAGGTCGAGGACCCTGGCGTTCAGCCTGACGTCCAGCTCGGCCGGCGTCCTGCCCGTGGGGTCTATCGGGAGCGGGTATTTGGCTCTCGAGAACACTCTGACCTCCTTGGGTATGACCTCGAAGCCCCCAGGCGCCTCCGGGTGGGCTCTCACGACCCCCCTCACGGCCACGCAGTACTGCCTCCCGAGGCCCGAGATGGCCTCGTAGAGCTCATCGCCCACCAGCCTCCTGGGGGCCGTTATCTGGACCGTGCCCCGGCAGTCCCTCAGGACCACGAAGCATATCTTGCCCAGGTCCCTGATGTCCCTCACCCAGCCGGCCAGCACGACCTCCTGGCCGTCCATCTCCGGCCCGAGCTGGTCGGTGTAGTGCGTCCTACGCCAGCCGCGCACGAGGCCTCCCCCCGGCCAGCTCACCTCGCGAACTCGACCCTGAGCGTCAGGCCTCTGAGCTGTCTGGCGACCTCGGCCAGCTTGTCCACGTCTGCCCAGGGCCTCCTGCCCTTGAGGATGACCCTCGTCTCCACGCTATCATCCGGGAGCCATATCTTGTTTATCGTGAGGAGCGTCGAGGGCCAGAAGAGCTGTTCTATGAAAGTCCTCTCGTCCACGTTCCCCTCCATGATGTGTATCTTCTTCCCGAGCATCTCCTCCAGCTTCCGGGCTAGACGGCCTTTTATGGGCTTGAGCTTGACGAGGTCCCCCCGGTCGAAGACGAGGACGAGCACATCCCCCACCTCGGCCACGTTGAGGAGGTGGGTCTCCGCCAGCTGGCCGAAGCCCTTGGGCTCGAGATCGAGGAGCAGCTTGGCTATCTTCATGTAGGATGGCCCTACCTCGCCTTTCTTTACCTTCTCCTCGCACCTCGAGCATAGGACGCCCGTCTTAAGGCAGAAGTGGCAGAGCTCCGTCTTCAACCGGCTCCCTCCGCGACCACAGGCGGTTAAAAGGGGTTTTTAATAAGCATGTCGAGCAGGGCCCGGGACTCACCAGCTAACCCCGGGCCATAACGGGCATGCCTAATAGGGTTTCTCCCAGAGCTCCAGGGCCCTCCTCCTCTTCATCTCCCTCTTCTTCCTGTGGAGGAACCTGTAGACGGTGGAGTGCATCCGGCCTTCTATGAGCATCTGTATGGCTTCCTCGGCCACCTGGACCTGCTCCATACCGCCTATTATGGCGACCGTGTGGCCGTAGACGCTGACGTAAGCGCCCGTGAGCTCCTCTATGATACGCCTCGTCTTGCCCTCACGGCCTATTATACGGCCCTTCACGCGTACTATATCCGATTTTGAGCGGCCGAATATCTCCCTTAGATCTATTATGCGCAGCATAGCGTCCTCGTCCCTGAGGAGCCTGAAAGCCCTCTCCGGCGAGAAACCACGCCCTATGGCCAAGACGACATCCCGGGCCCTGAGCAGGTTGGACGGGTCGGGATTGCCTTCCTCGAGCGTTATCTCCACATCGCCCGTCCGGCTGTCTATGGCCAGCTTGACGCCCAACGCGGCCTCGATTTCCTTCTTGACGGTCCCGTTCGGGCCTATGAGGACGCCCACGCGCTCCATCGGTATGCGAACGTGGAGGCTACTCGACATCCCCCCTCACCATCCTGAGGGCCTCCTGGAGGCTCGGGACAGGGACCCCGAGCTTGGAGAAATACCTGAGCACGTTCCTCAGGTCCCTCTCGAGGAAGAACTCGGCCATGGGGTGGTCGAGCGTGACGGCCTGCGATAGGTCGAAGAGCACGGGCTCGCCATCCCATATCATCACGTTGTACTCGCTCAGATCCCCGTGGACGAGTTCCGCATCCCGGTAGAGCTTGCGCACGTAATCCATGAGCTTCCAGAAGACGCCCTCCGGGTCCTCGAGTTCCACCTCTTTCATGAGGGGGGCCGGTATGCCATCCTGGCCTATGAACTCCATGACGAGGATGTTCTTCTCGATGTCAATCGGCTCCGGGACCCTCACACCGGCATCCAGGGCCCTCCTCAGGTTCCTGAACTCCTTCCTCGCCCAGGCGTAGACTAAGGCCCTGGTGCTCCTGCCCAGCAGGCCCTCGAACCTCGGGTCCCCCTCCATGTAGATGAGCCTCCCCTTCTTGAACTCGGCCGTGGAGGTGAGATATATCTTGACGGCTATCTCCCGGCCATCTGGCATCTTCCCCCAGAAGAGGCGACACTCCTTCCCGGCCTTTATGCACCCGTACATCTCGCCTATCGTGCCCCTAACCATGAGCTTGTAGAGGCTCATCAAGGTCGATTTATCAAAGACCTCCTCGAAGGCCTCGAAGTCCTCGCT
>CAYNQQ010000030.1:0-9148 GCA_964399385.1 uncultured Candidatus Bathyarchaeia archaeon
AGCTTTCGCTCTATGTAGTCCCCCACTAAGGCACCTGGTAGGCCTCCTAGTAGCATACACGTTAGGCAATGAGGGTTGCGGCCATAAAAATAGAGGATGAAGACTACAAGAAAATAGCCCAGGGCACAACCAATAAGGCCGCCTACAGTAGAGGATCTAAAGCCGTTCACGCGGTCTACGCAATATCCTATAAGACCTCCGGCTAATGCACCCGCTATGGCTCCCACGGCTCCCGAGGCTAAAACCGCAAGCATTCCCACAGACAAGTCAGGCTCAGGGTAGAGAGCTATCATCATTCCTACGAACATCCCTAAAAGGCCACATACACCCGTGGCACCCATGAGCATCGGAGGGCCCCGCGGTTCCGGCATAAGCTGCTCCTCACTCGCTATGGCTATGCCAGAGCCTAAAAGCTTAAGCCTGTGGAATTCTGTTGCATTCGGTGTTAGTGACTTATAAATCCCTTATATTACCAGCGCGGAATTCACCAGAACCGCCTGTGGCGAGGGCTTCACCAACTCCTGCTTAAGGACGCCTTAAAGCAACGGCGAGTTACACGACTGCCGTTAAGAGCAGAGGAGTGCAAGGTTATTACGCGGCCTCCCCCGGCCCGCTTTAAGGCGTTAAGGCGTTAACGCCAAGGCAAGGGTTAGGCTACTGCTCAACCTAGCCTTAGAGCACAAGATGACGAAGCTAAAGCACAGATTAAGCTACGTGGTCTTGACAACCTATAATTCGAGAGCCGCGGAGCTGAGACGTGAGCATTAGCATGGTTTGAAAAGGTTTCTGATGCACCTCGCCGCACCAACGATGGTCTGTTGGCTTAGCCTGAGTCTTTTTTAAGCTAACCGCAATAGTCTTGTCTCTCGCTCCAAAGAGCACAGCTGGTCACTTGACGCCTTTACATAGAAGCTGTGCATATGGCTCTTGTTTTTCACGATCGCTAAAGAAGCATCTTCATGAGAAAAATGAATAAGGACCTTTGTTCCTAACCTAAGGTCGGGGATAATGGTGCTTCAAAGGCCGATTGAAGACCTGGTGAAGCTGATAAGAACAGCGGAAGAGGTAGGGCCAAGAAACATCTCTTTGATAGCTAGGCTAACGGGCATACCTGTTGAAACGGCCAGGTATATAATTAAGGTGAGACTCCCCAGGCTAGGTCTTAGGTTTAGGCCGATAATAAATGATGGGCGCTTAGGCCTTGTTAAGCACTTGATGAAACTTGAGTTTAATTATGAGCTTAAATCGCTGGCTCCCGAGATACTTGATGTTTTGGCGAAGACGGCATACGTGACTTACTACGCTACCCTACTTCCCAACGATGGTTACATGGTGTGGGCTGATGTACCGATAGAGTATGAAGGGCGCTATCGCCGTTTACTCGAATCCCTAACACAAAAAGGTATATTAAAATCGTACGAGCTTTACCCTTTGGACTGGGTATGGGTAAGGTCCATCGATATCAGGGGAATCGACCTCACTAGTGGGGAGTGGAAGATCGATGTGACCCTTAAACAATCGGAGTATCGCCGTGAAAGAGTTGAGATAGTTAAGCCCGATTGTGAGAAATGGATAGACAAGGTAGATCTGCTGGTGATAAAGGAGCTCGAGAAAAATCCTCTACAACCATTTACACATATGGCGAGAACACTGGGGATAAAGGAGTACATCCTGCGTTACCATTATAAGGAGCACGTTATAGGCAGAGGCCTCATCTCAAGGTATAGGGTCATCTGGTCATCAAAAGAGAGCTTCGAGAGAGGAGATTATGTAGGCCTGGCTCTCTTCTGCCAGGATGTAGATGAGGAGGTCCTAGAAAGGATGAGCGAGATTGTGGAAGCTACTCCATCTTCAAGTTTTGAAGCTATATCGGAGGAACGCGCGCTTTACGTAGCTATAATGACCATAAGATCCTCGTGGTTAGTAGGGATACTTAGGCTCATTCGTGATAAATTACCGCACAATCAAATGTCTATAATGTTCATTGATCCCGTGAGGAGGCGGCGTTACACTATACCCTATGAGCTATTCGACGAGAATGCAGGTTGGATGTTCGATGAAAAAAAGATATGGGAATCCCTGTCCGCGGTTCTCCGAGGATAGCCTAAAGTGCAAATGAGCTTATCTGCGGCTCGGGATTCGGATCGTCGTCTATCGGATCGCCTAAAACACTTATCCCGCCTATGAATTGTGGCTCAGGGTTCGGATCATCGTCTATTGGGTCGCCCATGGGTCTTGGCCCCTTCACGTCTAAGGCCATAGCGTTTATCCCGACCACAAGGGTCCCAAGTACAATCCACGTGATTACCAGCGAGAGAATGGCTATGCCCGCTATGAACCTGCGCTCCATAGCCTCCACCGCAGGGTTGTTCTCAGCAGATATTATAAGAGTTTCGGTAACCACAAGTTGGCCACATGGATATTTGTGAAAAGCAAGAAGAAACTCGTCCAGGGCCAGGTGGCCCATGCCCAGGCTCGGGCGAGTGCTCAGCCCACCGTGGTCGTCGTGCCCATAGTAATACAGGTGCCCGTGTGGCCCGTGAGCGCTGAGATAGGGCCCCTGGGCCCCGGCGGGCCCGCCAATTATGGGTCAGTGCTTACTGGGCTGGGAGGATGCTAATAATAAGCCCTTAAGACGATCAGCTACATCGAGGCGATTGAGTGTGGAGACGTTGAGTTATTAGCAAAATAGGCCTCCTCAACCCGCCGGAGGAGATGTTTAGAAATACAAGTCCCAGGGGCCCGTATTCCTTGAGCGAGGAGGTCCGGGGATGCGGAGGCCTGTGGTAACGCTCACGACCGATTTCGGCCTCAGGGACCCCTACGTGGCGAGCATGAAGGGCGTCATCCTCTCGCTCTGCCCGGAGGCGGCCATCGTGGATATAACACACGAGATCCCAAAGTTCGACGTCAGAGCCGGGGCCGTGGTGCTGGCCCAGGCATCACCCTGGTTCCCGAGGGGGACTGTCCACGTGGGGGTTGTGGACCCAGGGGTCGGGACATCCAGGAGGGCCATAGTTGTCGTATCGGAGCGCTTCTTCTTCGTGGGCCCGGATAATGGCCTCCTCATGCTCGCAGCCCTCAGGGACGGCCTCAGGAGAGTATACGCCATAGAGAACGAGGAGCTGATGCTCGAGGAGGTCTCGAAGACATTCCACGGCAGGGATATATTTGCACCCGTGGCCGCACGCCTCGCCTCGGGCCTGAGACCCGAGGAGGTCGGGCCAGAGGTCACGGATTATGTCATGCCTCGGTTCGCAAGACCGGAGGTGAGGGGCGGGGCCGTGAGGGGGGAGGTGATGCACATCGATGGGTTCGGCAACATCATAACCAACATCCCGGAGGAGCTCCTCAGCGAGCTCGGGGTATCCGATGGCTCCGAAGTGGAGGTGAGGATGGGCCAGCACGAGCTCAGGCTCAAGCTCTGCTCGGCCTATGGCGAGGTCAGGCCCGGGGAGCTCCTGGCCATAATAGATAGCTGGGGGATGCTCGAGGTGGCCGTGAACCTCGGGAGCGCGGCCGAGAGGCTGGGCGTTAGGCCGGGGGACGAGATCTTCGTGAGGCTGGCCGGGCGTGGTGGGGCATGATAAAGGCCATCACGTTCGATGTGGGAGGGACACTGGCGGACGGGGGGCTGGACAAGAGGGCCTTCTTATCCGGGGTCCTCGATTACCTGGATAGCCTGGGCTTCCGGGTCAGCCCAGAAGCCTACAGGAGGTCCCTCGATGACGCCATGAGGGTGTTGAGGAAGGCCAGGGAGTCCGGGAGGGAGCTCGATTTCTTCTCCTTCTACTCCCGCGTCCTAAGGGGCCTCGGGATAGAACCGTCCGGGTGGGTGCTTCAGGGGCTCCTCGAACTCTACTTCAGGTGCTTCGCTTACGAGATCAAGCCGGGCGTCAGGGAGGTCCTCGAGGAGCTCTCGTCCGAGTTCGAGCTCGGCGTCATATCAAATGCCCTGAGCTCCTGGCCCAGGAGGTTTCTCGAGCTCGAGGGCCTGGACCGGTACTTCAAGGTCGTGGTCATCTCGGGCGAGGTAGGGTGGAGGAAGCCCCACGAGAGGATATTCAGGACCGCCCTCGAGCAGCTCGGGGTCAGGGCCGGGGAGGCCGTTCACGTGGGCAACTCGCCCGAGGAGGACATCAGGGGCGCGAAGCGGGTCGGCATGAGGGCCGTGTTGGTCCTGTGGGGTAGGCCGCCGGAGGACCTTGATGTGGCGCCTGACGCCATCATAAACACCATATCCGAGCTGCCGGGCGCCATCAGCCGGCTATCAGAGGTCGACTGCCCGTGAAGGAGGAAACCCTCGATTTGATAGCCTGCCCGAGCTGCCGGGGGGAACTCGAGCTCACCGAGGCGAGGAGGAGGGGACCGGATATATGGTCGGGCTCCCTGCGCTGCCCATCATGCGGGGCTTCCTATCCCGTGTTGGAGGGCATACCGAGGCTCGTGGCATGGCCTGGCGGGGGCCCTGGCCGCCTCTACAGGGCCGCCCTGGCCTACTACGATGCCTACGCGCCCCATGCCGATCGGAATTACCATAACCCCAGGATGGCCTACATGAGGGAGGTGGAGGACAGGTATATCCTGCTGACGAGGCCCGGGGGCCGCGTGCTGGACATAGGCTGCGGGACGGGGAGGCAGGCCCTCCTCCTCGCGGAACTCGGGTGCCACGTTTATGCCCTTGATATTTCCGTCGGGATGCTCCTTCTGGCCAGGTCAAAGGCCCGTGATAGAGGTCTGGCGGGCAGGGTAGAGTTCATCCAGGCCAGGGCGGACGCCCTTCCCTTCAGGCCCGGGGTCTTCGATAGAGCCTACTCCATCTTCGGGGCTTTCAACCACGCGCCGAGGTGGAGGGACGGGCTGAGGCAGGTCCACGAGGTCCTGAAGGCCCGAGGCGCCTTCCTCATGACCGTCCTGAACAGGCTCCAGCTCACCTGGTGGTTAGACGCCCTGAGGAAGAGGCACGGCAGGGGGCTCAGGGCGCGGATCGCGAGCGATCTATGCTACATAAAGGTCAGGGTAAAAGGGCGCAAGAAGAAGCTCAAGCTCTGGACCAAGCTCTTCACGCCCCGGGAGCTGAGGGAGGCCCTGAGCGAGGCCGGCTTCAGGGAGATAAGGATCGGGAGCATCCTGCTCTTCCTCAGGCCGAAGTTCACCTACTCGCCCAGCACGGAGCTCTCGGGCCCCGAGCTTTTCCTCGCCAGCCTCGAGGATAAGGTAAGGTGGCTTCCCCCCTTCAGCTACCTCGGTGCCTACCTCATGGCCCTGGCGTTGAAATAGAAAGGGGAAGGCGGGCGAGAAAAAGAGGGAGGCGCCTAAAGGCCCAGGGCATCCGCTACGTCCTTGAGGCCCAGCTCCTCCAGCTTCGCCCTGGTGGGCATGCCCGTCTCCGGGTCCCAGCCTCTGAGCTCGTAATAGGTCCTGAGGAGCTCCGAGAACCTATCCTTATCCAGCTTGAAGCCCTTGACCACACCGTTTGGCACTGGCTCCTCGAAGGCCCTATCGGGGAGCCTGTCCTCGGCGCCCGAGAGACCCCTCCTTATGCTTATGGCCCTCGTCAGGTTGTAGACGCGCTCGGAGGCCTTCAGGAGCTCGTCCACGCTCGTCTTAACACCCGTGGCGGCCGTGAAGGCCTTGGCGTAGTACTCGAGCGATAGGCCGGTCTCGACCCACTGGAGCCTGCAGCAGCCCAGGCAATCGAAGAGGGGCCTGACGTGCTGGAGGTAGATGACCCACTCGGCCTTATCGCGCGTATACTTGTCCCTGCCCTTCTCTATATCGTAGGTTATGGCCCAGGCCCTGTTGTGGTGTGCCCCTATATCGGCTGTCGCGTAGGCGAGGCCCATGGCCGGCGCGGCCCTCACATCGTAAGCCGATTGCTCGAGGCCCTTGACCTCCATGGCGAATTTCTCGGCCCCTTTCCCGAACTTCCTGGCGGCGTACCTAACCCCCCGGGCCAGGATATCGCCTATGCCCTCCCGCTTAGCGATCATCTCTATCAGCTTGAAGACGCACTCCGGGTCCCCGTACTTCAGCTCGAGGCCTCCCGTGTCCTCGGGCCCTATTATGCCCTTCTCATAGCATTCTATCGCGAAGGCCACTATGTTGCCCGTGGAGATGGTGTCAAGGCCGTAGTTATCGCAGAGCCAGTTCGCGTAAACCACGTCCTCTATGCTTGGGAGGCAGCAGTTGGTCCCTATCATGGCTATGGTCTCGTACTCGGGCCCGTCTATGGCCACGCCGGCGTGGGGGCCGGACTTCAGGTAGGAGAACTTCCCGCAGGACATAGGGCACCTCGGGCAGGCCGTGCTGGTCGTCACCACGCGGTCCAGCATGGCCTCGGCGTTCAGCTGGTCCTTGAGCTCGTACGTGGTGAACCTGAAGTTCTTGACGGGAAGGCAGCCGTGCTCATTTGACCAATCTATATACCAGGCCAGGCCGTACTTGCGCAGGACGCGGGCGAAATCGTGTTCTGCCACGTACTTGAACGCTTCCTTGGCCTCCTCGTAGAGGGTCTCGGGGTCGGCCACGGGCAGGTCGAGGGACCCTCTGACGGCCACGGCCTTCAGGCGCTTGGAGCCCATGACAGCCCCCATGCCAGTCCTGCCGGCGTTACGCCAATCGCAGTTGACGCAGGCTATGGAGACCTTGTTCTCGCCGGCAGGGCCTATCGAGGCCACCTTTATGCTGGAGTCCCCGAGGTCCCGCCTTATGGCCTCCTGGACCTCGAGACCACCCATCCCCCAGTAGGAGCTGGCATCTCTTATCTCGACGCTCCCGTCCTCCACCCAGAGGTAGACGGGCTTCTCGGAGGCACCCGATACGGCTATGGCGTCGAAGCCGGCGTGCTTGAGCTCCGGCCCGAAGAAACCGCCCGAGTTGCTATCGCCGTAGTAGCCCGTCTCAGGGCTTATGGCCGAGAAGCTCACTTTGCCGGCGCCGGGCACCAGCAGGCCCGTCAGGGGCCCAGCCGCTATGACGAGCACATTCTCGGGGCCCAGGGGATCGGCGTCCGGGGGCACGTGGTCCCATACTATCCTGGCCCCCCAGCCACGGCCGCCCACGTACTTAAGGGCCCACTCGGGCTCGACCTCCTTGACCTTGACCTCGCCCTTCGATAGGTCAACCCAGGCTATCTTGCCCACGTAACCGCCCTTGAGGACCACCATGCTCACCACCTCGCCGTGGCGCGGGCTGTTTTCTGCCTGGCCTCATCCCCGAGAGCCAGTAGGCTCTTCAGGCTTATGGCGCCCGTCGGGCACCACTTCACGCACTCAGGGTCCCCGCCGCAGAGGTCGCATTTTATGGGCGTGGGTATCTCGGGGTGGAAGAATATGGCGCCGAACGGGCAGGCCTCGGCACAGGCCCTGCAGCCTATGCAGTCCTCCTCCCTCACCAGGATGAGGCCGCCATCGGTCTTGTAGATGGCGTTCGTGGGGCATTCCTCGGCGCACTTAGGGCGTCCGCAGTGCCTGCACACTATCGGGACGTTCCACGGCCTCTCGGAGGTCGGGGGCATTATCCTTATGGCGGATTTCCGCGGGTTGTGAACGCCGAAGTGCTTGTAGGCGCACACCAGCTCGCACGTCCCGCAACCGGTGCACGCCTTAAAGTCCACTGATAACGCCATTTCTCCCTCCTCGCCCCCCTATTATAAGAGGTGTTAAAAGGTTTTCCTGAACCAAGTAAATCCCAGGGCTTTCTTACCCCTACATTTTCACCAAGTGATCTACCATAAACTTTATATAGTTCCACATACAGACCCATGTGGAAGGTGGTGGGCATGGTCAAGTGCCCGCACTGTGGCGCCGAGGTGGAGAAGCCGATAAAGAGCTGGACGATGCGCCCTAAGAAACGCAAGGGCCCGACCATCCTCATAGAGCTCTACGAGTGCCCCAACGGCCACAAGTTCCGCACGGGCAGGAAGATCGAGTAGGCCCCTCCAAGTCCCCCTATTTTTTATGGAGCACCTGCCCAACCTAAATAAGGGACCCCATGCTCCACCAGGCGGGTGGCTGGCTTGGGCCTAAGGGATTTCTTGAGCTCCTGCGCGAGGCTGCTGAAGAGGGCCAGGAAGCCCGGGAGGGGCGAGCTATGGCTCTTGATAAGGATATGCGCCCTCGGCATAGCCGCCGTCGGGGCCGTGGGCTTCGTCATAAGGATACTGAGCTTCCTCCTGCTACCGAGGGGGTGAGGAAGGCATGCCCGTTTACGCCGTGAGGACGACGGCCGGGCAGGAGAAGAACGTCGCGAGGCTCATAGCCATGAACGCGAAGGCGTACGGCATACCGATAAAGGCCATAGTGGCCCCCGAGGCCCTGAAGGGCTACATATTCATAGAGGCCGAGGGGCCCCACATAGTGGATAAAGCCATAATGGGGATGAAGCACGTCAGGTCCAGGGTCCCGGGCGTCGTGGCCATGAAGGACCTCGAGAGGTTCCTGATCGCGAAACCCATCATAGAGGAGCTCGATATAGACGATGAGGTGGAGATCGTGGCCGGGCCCCTGAGGGGGGCCAGGGCCAGGGTGGTGAGGATAGACAAGGATAAGGGCGAGATAGTGGTCGAGCTCCTCGAGGCCACCTTCCCCATGCCGGTCACGGTGAACGCCGATGCCGTGAGGATAGTCAAGAAGGCCGGAAAGGCTTAAGCCGGCCTGAGCTGGCTCCTCGGGGGTGACGGGCTTGGGCGAGAAGAAGACGTTCAAGTTCCTCGTGGAGGGGGGCAAGGCCACGGCCGGCCCTCCAATAGGCCCCTCCCTGGGCCCCCTGGGCGTGAACGTCCCCATGGTGGTCGCGAGGATAAACGAGCTCACGAAGGATTACGCAGGCATGAGGGTGCCGGTCGAGGTCATAATCGATGTGGATACCAAGGAGTTCGAGGTCAAAGTGGGCATCCCGACCACCTCGGCCCTCATAATAAAGGAGCTCGGGGCCGAGAAGGGCTCGGGGGCCACCGGCCACGAGTTCATAGGGAGCCTCACCATGGAGCAGGTCGTCAAGATAGCGAAGATAAAGAGGCCCCAGCTCCTCGCCAAGACCCTGAAGGCCGCTGTCAAGGAGATACTCGGGACCTGCGTCAGCATGGGCGTCCTGGTGGAGGGCAAGCACCCGAAGGAGGTCATCAGGGAGGTGAACGAGGGCGTCT
>CAYNQQ010000031.1:0-9114 GCA_964399385.1 uncultured Candidatus Bathyarchaeia archaeon
GGCACCCCGGCCATGTGAGGCTGGAGGAGGGGCCATAAATCCCTTCTCCTACCGGGGTGGAGGCTGGAGGAACGGGGTTGAGGCGGGCGGGTGGCCTGCTTGAGCTGGCCGAGCTGGCCTGTGCCTGCCTGGTCGTGGCCCTGATAGGCTTCTCCTTCTACGTGGACCTCGCGAGGGGTTTTGACGTGAGCCTCCTCGATACCATGCTGCTCGTCCTCGGGGCCTTCCTGGCCCACGAACTCGTCCACAAGGCCTTCGCCAGGAGAGCTGGCGGGGGCAGGTTCAGGATGAGCATAACAGGCTCTTTCTACAGCCTCCTGGTGGCCGGGCTGATGAACGCCTGGTGGGCGCTCAGGAGCAGTCTCATGGCCTTACTGGGCACAGGGCCCTTGAGGATACGTCAGGTGATCCCGTTCAGGCTCTTCACCGTAGGGACCGTGGTCCTCGAGGGGAGGAGAAGCAAGGAAGTGGTCGGGAGGGTGGCCTTCTCCGGTCCTACCACCAACCTCCTCCTCGGCTGCGCCATGCTCTTGGCCAGCCTGGCGGGCCTCGAGCCGGAGGTCCTCGTGGTGGGGGCCTCCCTTAACGCCTACATGGCCCTCGGCTCGCTCCTGCCCCTCGCCTTCTGCGATGGCCTACCGATATACTGGTGCTCCAGGAAGGCCTGGGCCGCCCTGCTGGCGGCCTCCCTGCTACTGATAGTGGTGTGTAGTCTCGCGATAAATTACGTCCTGCCCCCTAATATTGTGTGACCTCTATCCTGACCTCGTCCGGGACCCTTATCCTCATGAGGAGCCTCATGGTCCTCTCATCGGCATAGATATCTATCAGGCGCCTGTATATGCGTAGCTCCCATTTGTCCCACGTCTTCGTCCCCTCCCCGCTCGGGTTCCTCATAACGGGTACGACGAGCCTCTTGGTGGGGAGGGGTATGGGGCCCGACATCTTGACGCCCGTCTTCAGGACTACCTCCTTTATCTGTTGGCATACCTCCTCCAGCTTCTTGTAATCCGTGCTCGTGAGCTTTATCCTCACCTTCCTCGCCATGACGGACCCGGGCCGGTGGGGAACCGGGCACATAAATACCTTAGGCTGCTCCTCCAGGGGAGCGGGGGATGAAGAGGATAGTGGTGGTAAATGATGATGGACCCGGCTCGCCCGGCCTGAGGGAGCTGCTGAGGAGCCTGGGCCAGCTCGGTCATGTCCTGGCCGTGGTGCCCGAGGAGCCCATAGGCGGGAGGGGGAAATCCATCACCCTCCTCGAGCCCCTGGAGGTCAGGGAACTCGGCCCCGATTTCTACATCGTGAGGGGGACGCCGGCAGATGCCCTCCTCATAGCCCTCGAGCTATCCGGCGGGCGTGTTGACCTGGCCGTCGCGGGCATAAACCTCGGGCCCAACATAGGGATTGACGATTTCTTCCACTCCGGGACCATAGGGGCAGCCATCCAGGCCGCCATCCACGGTATACCGGCCCTGGCCATCTCCTACGGCGTGGGGGAGGGCCTCCCCAAGCCCAGCGGGGAGCAGATGGAATCCGACCTGAGGCTCGCGGCCGAGCTGGCCGCCGACCTGGCGAGGGCCGTGCTGAAATCGGGCCTCCCGGAGGGGGTCGACCTGATATCCGTGAACGTCCCGGTGGGGGCCGATAGGTCGAGGATAGCCGTCACGGACCTCTACAGGAGGCCCTTCTGGAGAGCCGTGAGGGAGGGGCGCTTCTTCTACGTGAAGCCCTGGCCCGGGGAGGAGCCCCGGGGCCCTGAGGGAACTGACGTGTGGGCCCTGCTGAACGGCTACATATCGATAACCCCCCTGAGTTTCTCGCCCCCCTGTGATAGAGAAGGCTTTGCAGATTTCCTGAGGGAGGCGGGGGTCCTGCCTTGAACGAGCTCCTGGCCCTATCAGTATCGATAGCCGCCATGGTCATGCTGTCGGCCCTGGGCCTGAACGTGAGCGTGTGTATCCTCGCTGGCCTCCTGGCCCTGGGCCTCATAGCCCTGGGGCCCTACGGCACGGGCGAGGCCTTGTGGGCCAGCCTCCCCGACCCCTCCATGTGGGATATAACACTGAGCGTGGCCCTGATAGCCATCCTCGGGTCGGTCATGAGGGAGCTCGGCCAGCTGGACGAGATGATGGATGGCCTCAGGTCCCTGGGCATAAGAGGCAGGGGCCTCATGGCGGCGAGCTCGGCCCTCCTCGGCCTCCTACCCGTCCCAGGAGGGGCCATACTATCTGCCTCCGTGGTGGACGAGGAGAGGAAGGGCCTGGGCCTCGGGGAGAAGGGGCCGGCAACCGCCAACCTCCTGTTCAGGCACCTCAACTTCTTCATATACCCGTTGTCCCCGGCCCTCATGTTCTTGGCCAGCCCGGATGTGCTCGACGTGAGCGTGCTCTTCCTAATAATAGCCCTGGCCCCGGCCTCCCTATCACACGTCCTATCGAGCGCCCTATCCTCCTTCCTCGGCCTAAAGCCCGTGGGCTCGAGCCCGAGGAGGAAGCCGAGCAGATCGGGCGTGAAAGGCCTCGTGAAGGGCCTAATACCAATACTGGCGGCGCCCGTGCTCGGGGTCCTGGGTCTCTGGCTGAGCCTATCCCTGGTCATCTCCATTTTCCTCTCGGTCCTGCTGGCCGGCCCGAGCAGGGAGGTCGGGAGGAAGGCCCTCAGGGGCCTTAAGAAGAGCAGAGCCTATTCCTTCGCGGTGCCGGTCCTCCTCGCCTTCCTCTACAGGTCCGTCTTCAAGAGATCGGGCGCCTCGGCCATCGTGAGGCACCTGATCGGCCTCCTCCCCATGCCGGGCTGGCTGGCCCTATGCCTCTTAGCCTTCCTCCTCGGGTTCGCGACCGGGGCCGTCATACTCCCCCTCACAGCCGTCCTGCCGGCGGATGTGGGCCTGTTCGAGGGCCTCATAACCTATGTGGGGGCCGTCGCCGGCTACGTGATATCGCCCCTGCACCTCTGCTTCATAGTCACGGCCGAGTACTTCGGGCTCAAGCAGGCCCAGATGTACCCGAGGCTCCTGGTCTACGCGGCCGTGATGGTGGCTCTATCGGCCGGCCTGATGTTGGTCCTGGCCCCGCTCTATTGAGCAGCTTTTTGTCCCATCGGGGCGCCTATCGACCGGCCGTGAGGGTGGCCATCCTCCACGCTGAGGAATGCCTTTACCACGAGGTCCCGCCCGGCCATCCCGAGTGCCCGGAGAGGCTGGAGGTCGTGCTCAGGGAGCTCGCGAGAACCGGCCTGGTAGATGGGCCCATCGACCTCCTTAGGCCCAGGCCGGCCGGCCTGGGCGAGCTCTCGGGGCTCCACGACCCCGGCTACGTGAGCTGGGTGGAGGAGGTCTGTAAGGCCGGGGGAGGCCTACTGGGGCCCGAGACCTGGGCGAGCCCCGGCACCTTCGAGGCCGCCTGCCACGCCGCCGGGGCTGCCATCCAGGCCGCCGAGCTCGTGGCCAGGCACCGCTACGATGTGGTCCTCGCCCTGGTCAGGCCCCCGGGCCATCACGCCGGCAGGCACCACGCCAGGGGCTACTGCGTTTTCAACAACGTGGCCCTCGCGGCCAGGCACTTGCTTGAGGACCTCGGCCTCGAAAGAGTGGCCATAATAGATGTAGATGCCCATCACGGAGATGGCACCCAGGAGTTCTTCTACAGGACGGACCGCGTCCTCTACGTGAGCCTGCACCAGGACCCGAGGCTGTTCCCCGGCAGGGGTTTCGAGGACGAGGTGGGCTCCGGCGAGGGGGAGGGCTTCAACGTGAACATCCCCCTCCCCTTCCTGACGGGTGATGACGTCTACCTTAAGGCCCTTAGGTCCATAGCCCTGCCCATCGTCAGGCAATACCGCCCCCAGGCCATCCTGGTCTCCCTCGGCCTCGACCACCATTACGCTGACCCGGTCGGGCGCCTCGCCCTCTCCATGCTCGGCCACCTCGAGGTCTTCTCGTCCCTCTACGGCCTCGCCCGTGAGACCTGTGGGGGCAGGATAGCCCTGGTGCTGGAGGGGGGCTATTCCCTCACGAGGGTGGGCAAGATGCTGGCCGCCGACCTGGCCTTCCTCTTGGGCCGCAGGTGCTACCTGCCCGATGAGCCCACCAGGACGACGCCCAGGCTGAGGGAGAAGGCCGAGGCCACTCTGAGGAAGGTGAGGCGTATTCAATCGGAGTACTGGGATGTCTAAAGCCCCGGCGTCCCGAGTTCCAATCTCTCGTAGGGCTTGAGGACGGCAGGTATGCGTTCTATCACGTCCGTGGCCGTTATGTGGTAGCCGAGCTCCCTGGCGGCGAGGTCACCGGCCATGCCGTTCACGAAGGCCCCGAGGCAGGCCGCCTCGAAGGGGCCCAGGCCCCATGAGAGGAAGGTCGCGACCACGCCCGTGAGGACGTCGCCCGTCCCGCCGACCGTCATGCCCGGGTTGCCCGTCAGGTTGATTTTGACCCTCTCCCCATCCGATATCACGTCCACATGGGCCTTGAGGAGTACCGTCACGCCGAGGGCCCTGGCCACCTCCCTGACGAAGCCCATCCTGGCCCTCAGGTCCCCTGGGGGAGGGACATCCCGCCCTGAGAGGAGCCTGAGCTCCCCGGCATGAGGGGTTATCACGGCCCTGGCGCCGGATAGATCGACCGGGATGGCCGAGAGGGCCTTTATGGCATCTGCATCTATGACCAGGGGCCTCAGGTCCTTGGCCTTCGCCAGGAACTCCGCCACGGCCGTGAAGGTCTCCTCATCGGTCCCGAGACCGGGGCCCACCACCACCGAGGTCGCATATCTGGCCAGCTCAAGGAGGAAGGGCACGTCCTCACTCACCAGCCTGTCCGAGCTCAGGGTCCTGACTATGAGGTTCGGGGAGAAGGACCTTATCACGCCAGCCACCGACCTCGGGGAGGCCACTATGGCCAGGTCGGCCCCCGTCCTCAGGGCCGCGAGAGCCGAGAGGGCTGGCGCGCCGGAGTAATCGAGCCCTCCCCCTATGACGAGGACGCGGCCGAAATCCCCTTTCTTCGCGTGGGGGGGCCTGGACAGCCTCAGGTGGGCCCTGAGGTCCCCCGGCCCGACCACGAGTTCAGCCTCGGGCGGCATCCCTATGCTGGCCACCACCAGCTCGCCCACGAAATCCCGGGCCTCAGGCCTCAGGAGGCCGGGCTTGGGCTTGTGGAAGGTAACGGTCACGTCGGCCCTCACCGTGGGCTCGGAGGGGCGGCCCGAATCCGGGTCCAGGCCCGAGGGCACGTCCACCGCCAGGACAAGGCCCCCGGCCGAGTTGACGAGCTCTATGGCATCCGAGTAAGGGCTCCTGATACGGCCTCTAAGGCCGGTTCCGAAGATGGCATCCACGATCGCGTCCGCCCCACTGGCCCCGAACTCCTCCCAGGCCCTCCTGAGCTCCTCGGCCGTCCTGGCCGTCCTGAGTTCCACGCTGAGGAGCATGTTCTTGAGCACGGACCAGTTGGCCCTCGCCTCGTCGGTCCTAAGGTCTTTCTCGCGGCCCAGCAGGATGACGGAGACGGAGGCCCCCATGGAGGCGAGATGCCTCGCGGCCACCATGCCGTCGCCCCCGTTGTTACCCGGGCCGGCGAGGACCACCACCCTACGGCCCCTGAGGTCCCCGAGCCTCCTCGCCAACTCCTCCGCCACGGCTCTCCCGGCGTTCTCCATGAGCAGGAGCCTATCCAGGCCCAGGAAGGCCGAGTTCTCATCTGCTACGCGCATCCCGAGGGATGTTATGACCTCCAACACATCCACCCCCGGTCATGGGCCACAAAGGTATTTATGGCCTGTCCGCCATCCAACATGGGTGATAAGGGTGCTGAAGGAGGGGCTGAGGGCTATTTTGGCCTTCTTCTCCGTGCTGACCGTCCTCCTCTTCTTCACCTCCATAGCTATCGGATGCCAGCTCTACTTCGGGCCCGGCGAGAGGATGGAGCCCTTCATAGTGGATTACTCCACGGGCCAGCCCGTCGTGAGGCCCGTTGAGAGCCCCCATCCCTACACGGCGAACTGGACCGATAAGCTCGTCCTCAGGGTGCCCCACGCCAGGCTGAAGTTCGAGAACATAACGCTCGAGGAGGGCGATACCCTCATCGTGGAGCAGGTCGGGCGACCCGCGAGGTGGACGTGGTCCGGGAACGGGACGGACGTGGTAACGAGCACCTTCTACGCTGGCCCAGATGGGGCCATAGAACTCGTGATCAGGATAGCCGACGACGGCGATGGCAGAACGGCCTGGGGCGTTAAAGCCCGGACCTACATAACCGATATCTGGTCCCTGAGGGCGAGGCCCTACCTCCTAATCGTCATCCTCCCCGTGGTCCTGCCGCCCGTCCGGGCCTGGGTCCTGGCGGCCTTCATGCAGGCCTTCTTCACGGCCATGATCCTGGCCTGCTGGGCCCATGGGCTGGATTTCGCGAGGGCCGTGGCCGGGGGCCATAGGAGGCCCCTGCTGAAGACCCTCAGGAACCCCCTCTTCGCCATGCCCTTCGTGAGCACCTCCCTCTTCACCGCGACCGTAGGGCTCGTGATAATCATGGAGATGCTCGGGGTGAGCGCTGGCCTGAGGGTGGAGCTACCCGGCCCCCTGGCCATGCTCTTCGAGACCACCTACGCCGTGATAGCCGAGGAGGTGGGCTTCAGGCTGGTCCTGATAGGGGTCCCGCTCTCCCTGGCGGCGGCCATTAAGGCCGGCGGCCGCGAGAGCAGGCTCTCGGCCTTCCTCAAGGGCCTCTTCTGCCCGGGCTCCCTCGACCCCGAGGTCAGGAGGAGGCTCAGGGGCCTCATGGCCTTCCTGGTGGTCGTGAGCTCCATCATCTTCGGCCTCACCCACGTCCTGTTCGGGGGCTGGGAGATCGGCAAGGCCGTTACGGCCACGCTGGCGGGCCTCGTGATGGCCCTCTGCTTCACGTCCTACGGCCTGCACGCATCTCTGCTCCTCCACTGGTTCTTTAACTACCATATCCAGGTGTGGTTCGTGGCCTACGAGCTCCTCGGGCCTCCTTACGACCTGGCCTATTACGCTGTCATCACCTACGAGCTGGCCCTCGGGGCCCTATCGCTCCTGATGTTCGCTATCCAGGGCGTGAGGCTGGCTGTCTGGAGGGGAGGGAGGCAGAAAGAAGAGGGTTTCGGGGCCCTCACTTGGTCGGGACGGTGAACCCTATCTTCTCGGCCAGAACGAGGGGCGTTATGACGGCCGGGCTCCCCCACTCCATCCACCAGTGGAAGACCTGGCGGGCCTCCCTCGACAGGCCCTTTATGGACGACAGGACATTCAGGACGTTATCACTGAGCCTGAGGCCCTTCACGGCCTTCTTTATCTCCCCCTTCTCCAGGAGGAAGACGCCATCTCTTATCACGGCTGAGAAATCACCTTTGGCGTAATCCTGGAAGCGCACGTAGGTTATGTTGTTGACGAAGAGCCCCCTCTCCACCTCGCTCATGAGCTCCTCATCCGAGGGCTGGCCCGTGGAGACCACGACGTTCCAGGGCCTCGGGACTATCCAGCCCGCGTTCGCCGTCGACCTCGTGTTATGCCTCTTGGCCGTTATGGAGTTGTGGAGGTGCGTCTTCAGGACGCCCCCCTCTATTATGGGCTTGCGGGAGGTCGGGAGACCCTCGTCATCGAAGGGCCTGCTCCCGAGGCCAGCCTCGAGCCTGGCGTCATCGTAAATGCTCACCATATCGCTCGCAACCTTCTGGCCGAGCTTGCCCGCGAAACAGGACAGGCCCGAGTCCACGTGGAAGGCCGAGTTCATGCCGGCTACTATATCGAAGAACACGGCCGCCGCCGGCCTCCCGAAAACCACGTCATAACGGCCGGGCTCGAGGGGCTCCGGGTTGAGGGATAGCTTCGCGAAACGGCCTGCCTCCTCGCCCGCCAGCTCCGGGTCGAGGTCCTTAAGTCTCGTCCCGCAGGTTGTTCCAACGCCAGCAGATTCGCCATCCGCGAGGGCCCTCACCACAAGCTCGGCCCTCGTCTTCCTGTGCTCCGCCTCGACGCCTCTCGACGTGAGGAGCACGAGCTCCTCCTCCCCGAAGGAGAAGGTCCCGGCAACCCTCCTCCCGCCGGCCTCAAGGGCCTTGTTTATCGCTGATTCCACCAGGTCTATGGCTCTCTCGCCGAGACCAGCCAGCTCGCTATCGTAGAGGCCTGGTATGGGCTCGTAGGTGAAGGGGCCCTCGGGCAGGGGGGCGTAATCCGGCCTCTCCCTCATGACCGAGAGGAGGGACATGAGGCCCTTGAGGGCCGATTTGACGGCCTCGGGGTCTATGTTGGAGAGGAAGGTGCCCACCACCTTCCTGTCCTTCACGAGGTAGACACCGAGGCTGAGGGAGTCCCAGGTCTTCGTCACCGTTATCTCGTTGTTCGCGAACCTCACCTGTCTCGAGGTGCTCGTGACGGCCTGGACGGCCGCCTCGTCGGCCCCGAGCCTGAGGGCCTCCTTCAGGGCCAGCTCAGCGAGCTCCCGGGCCTCCATATCACAACCCCCCGAGCCTCACGTTCCTCAAGCGGACGTTCGGGCCTCCGAGCCAGACGGGGACGCCCTGGGCGGGATCCCCCTTGCCGCAGGTCGCCGAGCTGAAGGCCAGGTTTTTGTCAAGGGCATCTATGCTCCCGTAGAAGCCGGGGGTGGTTATCTCGAGGACGGGCCTCCTCACGGGCCCCTTTAGCTCGCCCTTCTCTATGAGGTAGGCCTCGCGGCCTATGAACCTCATGTTGTAGCGCCTATCATCTATGTTCCACTCCCCGAAGGTCTTTATGTAGACGCCGAGCTTCACGTCCTCCACGAGCTCCTCAAATTCATAATCGCCCGGCAGCATGAAGGTGTTGGCCATCCTGACTATGGGCTCCCTGTTGTAGCCGCTGGCCCTCGCCGCCGCGTTGCTGGATATGCCGAGGGCGGCCGCCGTCTCCCTGTTGTGGAGGAACTCGTTTATAACGCCGTTCTTTATAAGGTATCTCCTCCTCGCCTTCACGCCCTCGTCATCATATAGGTAGAAGCCGTAGGAGCCCTCGAGGGTCGGGTCGTCCACGACCGTTACGGCCTCGGAGCCTATCCTCTGGCCGAGCATGTCTATGCTCACGAAGGACTCGCCCGCCTGGGCTGCCTCACGCCCCATG
>CAYNQQ010000032.1:0-9019 GCA_964399385.1 uncultured Candidatus Bathyarchaeia archaeon
GAGGCTTGTAGAAGGGCTCCCTGAGGGCCACGGCCATCCTGAAGATGGCCTTCAGTTCTTCATCGCTTGCCCCGGACCTCAGTGGGCCTAACAGGTCGATGGTCTCCGGCCTCATGAGGCAGGGCTTGAGCTTGCCGTCTGCCGTGAGCCTCAGGCGCCTGCACTTGGCGCAGAAGGAGCTGTTGTGGACAGGGCCCACGAGTTCTACTTCCGCCCCATCCGGGAGGAAGAACTTCGGCCTCCCCTGGAGTTCGCGCCTGATCGTCCTGATGGCTCTCGAGCTCAGCTCGGCCTCCAGGGGCCCTAAGGGGGCGTGGTAGCGCTTGTAGATCTCTTCCGGGACGCTCGGCGTCTTGACGAGTTCTATGACCTGGAGTACGGCCTTCCTCCCCCTCGCGAACTCCAGCATACGCCATACCTCCCGCTCGTTGAGACCCCTGAGCAGGACCATGTTTATCTTGAGGGGCCTGAGGCCCGCGTCTAAAGCAGCCTCTATGCCATCTATAACGTCCGGGAGGCAGTCCCGGCCCGTGATGAACTCGAACTTCGCCGGGTCGAGGGTATCGAGGCTCACGTTCACCCTCGCCAGGCCAGCATCCGCGAGGTCGTAAGCGAGGTCGGCCAGGAGGGAGCCGTTAGTCGTCATGGATATGTCCTCTATGCCGGGGGCCTCGGCTATGGAGGCCACCACATCCACTATATCGGGCCTAACAGTGGGCTCCCCTCCCGTCAGCTTCACCTTGGTTATGCCGAGTTCCGAGGCCACCCTCACGATGCGCCCTATCTCCTCGGGCCTCATCTCATCACCGGCTGGCCCGGTGGCCCCCTCCATGTGGCAGTATATACAGGCGAAGTTGCAGGCATCCGTGACGGATATCCTCAGCCCGTCGACGGGCCTGCCGAACCTATCCACGAGCCTGGGCCTCAAGGTCGGACCTCCCTATGGGCCAACAGGGCCAGAACAGGCGGACGAGGACCTCCCTCCCCTCCGGCAGGAAGTCCGTGCCCTCCGGGACCTCTACGTATCCGTCAGCCCCCGAGAGGCTGGTGATGGCCCCCGACCCCTTCAGTATCGGGTGGGCGGTAAGGCCCCGCGGCCCCCTCGAGAGCCTGACGGGGACGAAGTTGTGGCGCCCCACATCGGGTATTATCCTCGAGGCAAGCCTCGCCCTCACCTCGGGCCTGCCTATCCCGGCCAGGCCGGCCATGGAGGCCAGCACAGGTTCCACGAAGACGAGGAAGGTCATTAGGGCCGACATGGGGTGGCCTGGGAGGCAGAACAAGGGCTTCCCATCCGCCTCAGCCACTATCGTGGGCTTCCCCGGCTTCACCCTCACGCCGTCTATTATGATGCGGGCCCCGAGATCCGAGAGGGCCTCCCTCACGATATCCGATGAGCCCACGGAGGAGGCCCCAGTGGCGATGAGGACATCGGCCCTCGAGAGGCCCCTGGCCATCATCTCGGCGAGCTCCCCGGGGTCATCGCGGGCCGTCCCCGCGAAAAGGGGCTCGCAGAGGACCATCCTTATGGCCGAGCAAACGGTTATCCAATTGATGTCATATATCTTCCCGGGCCCGAGGGGTTCGCCCGGCATGACCAGTTCCACGCCCGTGGAGATGACGGCCACCATCGGGCGCTTGAAAACCCTGACGCTCCTGAGGCCGAGCGATGAGAGGGCCCCCAGCCTGGCCGGGGTCAGTATATCCCCGGCCCTAAGGACCACCTCGCCCTCCCTTATGTCGGCCCCCACGTCCATGACGTCCTGACCGGGGACCACGGGCTCGTGGACGAGGACCTCCCGGCCCTCGACGGACGTGGCCTCCACCCTGATGACCGCGTTGGCCCCCTCCGGCAGCATGGAACCCGTCGAAACCTCAACACACTCGCCGGGGCCCAGGGCCACACGGGCCTCCTCCCCCATGCCCACCCGGCCCACGAGCCTGAGCCTCACGGGGTTCTCGAGGCTCGCCCCGAAGGTATCTTCGGCCCTCACGGCATAACCGTCCATGAGGGCTCTCCTGAAGGGCGGGACGTGGATGGGGGCCCTCACGTCCTCAGCGAGGACCCGTCCGAGGGCCTCCCAGAGACCTACCTCCTCGACGCCAACGGGCCCGGGCTTGAAGGCCCTTTTTATCGCTTCTAATGCCTCCTCAAGGCTCACGAGGGTCCTGGGCCTCATGACCGAACTCCTCCGGGAGCTCGAAATCCCATATCGGGAGCACATCCACCTCCGTGCCCTCCTCGAGGACATCTACCTCCTCGGGCACCACCACGATGCCGTTGGCCCTGGCCAAGCTCGATATGAGACCGGAACCCCTTATGGCCAGGGGCTCGGCCAGCAACGAGCCATCGGGCCCCATAAGGAGCCTCACCCTCACCAGGTCGGTGAAACCTACCCTGGACGGCAGCCTCCTGGTTAATCTTGCCCTCAGGACGGGCCACACGGGCCCGGCTAAACGGTTGATGCCCGATAGCAGGAGCAGCACGGGCCTCACAAAGAGTTGGAAGGCCAGATAGCAGGCCACGGGAGGACCTGGGAGGCAGATTACGGGCTTCCTGCCTGCCAGAGCGAGGATCACGGGTCTGCCCGGCCTCATGGAGAGCCTCCCGGCTATCACCTCGATGCCCTCTATGCCCCTGAGGGCCTCCCCGGTCAGGTCGGGCTTCCCGACAGAGGTCCCTCCTATGGCCAGGACGGCATCGCATTTCGAGAGGCCCTCGAGGAAAGCCCTGCGTATGGCGCCCACCTCGTCCGGCACTATGCCCAGGTCGAGGACCTCGGCGCCGAGCCTCTCCGCCAGCAGGGCCACGAGAGGCCTGTCCACGTCCCTCACGCGCCCCCTCCCGGGGCTGGGGGAATCCGTAAGCTCGTCCCCCACCGAGAAGACGGCGAGCAGGGGCCTCCTGAAGACCATTACCTTCTCGAGGCCGAGGGAGAGCAGCAGGGCCAGCTCCGGAGGCCTTATCACCTGTCCTTTCCTCACGACCACCTGGCCCGCTCTCATATCGCTCCCGGCCCTATCGACGCAGGAGCCGGGCCAGGCGGGCTGGTAGATCTCGACCTCCCCCCCGAGCTCCCGGGCATGCTCATACCTGATGACCGCGTTGGCCCCCTCCGGCAGCATGGAACCCGTCGAAACCTCAACACACTCGCCGGGGCCCACCGGAGGGCCCGGGTGGCCAGCTAAAGCCCTGCCCACCAGCCTGAGCCTCACGGGCTTATCCGGCCTTGCCCCGAAGGTGTCCTCGGCCCTCACAGCATAACCGTCCATGACGGCCCTATCGAAGGGCGGGAGGTCCGTAGGGGCTCTCACGTCCTCTGCCGCCACCCGGCCTAAGGACCGTTCCACGGGTACCTCTTCCCCCGCTGGCTCGGGCAGGACCTCGCTCAACCGCCTGAGGTAGGCCTCGAGGGCCGTCCTCGGGCTGACCAGCTTCTCCATCTCCGATGTGCATGGCCGAGCACATCGCTTATAAGCCTTGCCGGGCCCAGAGGGCCCGATGTCGGTCCCTGAGGAGCACAGGCGTGGGGCACCCAAGAAGGTGAAGTTCTCCGTCGTGGTCGTGAGCACCTCCAGGTATGAGGCCCTCGCATCCGGGCGGGAGCCCCCTCCCGACCTCACGGGCGACCTGATCTGCGAGCTCCTGGCCGCGTCCGGCCACATAATCGTCTCGAGGAGGGTGGTCCCGGATGATGTGGGGGCCCTGAGGTCGGCCCTCGAGGAGGAGGCCAACAGGGGGGTAGATGTCATCGTGTTCGCCGGCGGGACGGGCCTCAGCCCCAGGGACGTGACGGTCGAGGCCATAAGGCCCATGCTGGAGAAGGAGATGCCCGGCTTCGGGGAGCTCCTGAGGCTGCTATCCTACGAGCGGGTGGGCCCAGCCGCCATGCTGACCAGGGCCCTCGCTGGCGTTTACAAGGGCGTGGTGGTCTTCTGCCTTCCCGGCTCGCCAGATGCGGCCAGGCTGGCCGTGGAAAAACTCATAGGACCTGAGGTCGGGCATGCTGTCAAGCACGCGAGAGGAGGATAGCCTTGCGGCCCGTCGGGCAGAGGAAGGGCCTGCTCGTGGTCCTCGAGGGCATAGATGGTGCTGGCCACTCGGCCCACGCCTCCGAGCTCGCCAGCTGGGCCCGTGAGCTACCCGGCCTGAGGGAGCGCGTCCTGCTGACGAAGGAGCCCACCGGGGGCCCCGTGGGCAAGCTGATAAAGGCCGTCCTGAGACGCGAGCTCGACGTCAGCCCCTGGACCCTGGCCCTCCTCTTCGCCGCCGATAGACTCGAGCACGTCGAGAAGGTGGTCAGGCCCGCCCTCGAGGCAGGCTTCATCGTGATATGCGATAGGTATTACCTGTCCTCCTACGCCTACCAATCGGCAGCTGGCGTAAGCCTCGAGTGGCTTAAGGCCCTCAACTCCCGCTGCCCGAGACCCGACCTCACCATAATCTTGGATGCACCCGTCCAGTCGTGCCTCCAACGCATAAGGGAGGAACGCGAGCATCTCGAGCTCTTCGAGGAGCCGGGCTTCCTTGAGGAGGTGAGGAAGCGCTTTCTCGCCCTTGCCGACGAGCTCAGGAAAGAGGGCCAGCGAGTGGCGGTGGTGAGCACGGACAGGCCGTTCGAGGAGGCCCAGGAGGAGGTGAGGAGGCACTTCCTCGACCTGCTCCGCGGCACCCGCCAACCGCCATCTTAATTAACATGCCGATGGCACTAACGCACGGGGTAGCCCGTGAGGTACCCTTATGAGATCAAGGACCCCGTCCACGGCTTCATAAGGGCTTCTAATGGCGAGATGACCATAATAGATTCGAGGCCCATCCAACGCTTGAGGCGCATTAAACAGCTCGCCATGGCAGACCTGACCTACCCGGGCGCCGTCCACACGAGGTTCCTGCACTCCCTCGGCGTCATGCACCTCGCTGGCGCGATGGCCAACAGGCTGGCGGAACTCGGCCACCTGAGCGAGGAGGGGATAGCCCTCGCGAGACTGGTCGGTCTCGTCCACGACGTAGGCCATGGCCCGGGCTCCCACGTCTTCGAGGAGGTCTTGGCCGATAAGGGGCTCAAGCACGAGGATGTGGGTGCCTGGCTCCTGAGGGCCAGCGAGCTCGGGGACTTGGTGGAGGAGCAGGGTTTCTCTCGGGACGAGGTCTCATCCGTGGCCTTCGGGGGGAGTGTCCGGGGCGAGGCGGCCATCGTGGCCGAGATGTTCTGGGGGGTGCTCTCCCCGGACACCATGGATTACCTCGTCAGGGACTCGCATTTCGCGGGCGTGGGCTACGGCAGGATAGACATAGGGAGGCTGGTGGGCACCATCGATTTGGTCGAGGGTGTCCTCGCCGTGGAATACCCGGGCGGTCTCACGAGCTTCGAGGACTACGTCATATCGAGGCTCCAGATGTTCAACGCCGTCTACTTCCACAGGACCGTGAGGGCCGCCAACGCCATGCTGGCCCGTGCCATGGCCTGGGCGGACGAGCACCTCGGGCTCACCGAGCTCAAGGACGTTGATTTCTTCCTCAAGCTCGATGACTGCTACATAAGGACGGCCCTCATCACCCTCGAGCCCTATGACGAGCTCTCGAGGCTCGCGAGGGAGCTCATGGAGAGGCTCGAGGCCAGGAGGCTATTGAAGTGCGTTTACGAGGCCCCCGTGGGCAGGAGGGAGGGTTATCTCGAGGAGCTGGTCGCCAGGCCAGAGCTCAGGAAGAAGCTCGAGAGGGAGATAGCCGAGGAGGCAGGCGTGGAGCCCGAGAAGGTCTTCGTTGATACGCCATTTGCCCCCTCAGTACCTATGAGGCCCGGAGGGGAGCTCGCCAAGATCAGGTTCTTCAGGACCGAGGAGGGCGGCCTCAAGAGGCTCCTCGATAGCTCTGAGGTATGCTCCCTCGTGTTGGGCCTCGGGGGCTATATAGATGTGGTCCGCATCTACACCTTCCCTGAGCACAGGGAGGCCGTTAAGAAGGCCAGCCGGAGAGTGCTGAGCACCTGAGCCCGAGGGCGGAGGCATGGGGAGGGAGGGGCTCGTCCTCAAGGGCAGAGGCGTCGTCGGGGGCAGGGCTGTAGGTGAGGCCCTTGTGTCCTCCATGCCCATAAGCTTCCTCGGGGGTGTAGACCCCAATACTGGCGTGGTGGTCGAGAAAGGGCACGATTTAGAAGGCAGGTGCCTTGCGGGCAGGATATTGTGCTTCCCCCACGGGAAGGGCTCGACCGTGGGGAGCTACGTCCTCTTGGCCCTCAAGAAGAAAGGCCTGGCCCCGGCCGCCATAGTGAACGAGGTAGCCGACCCCATAGTGGTCGTAGGGGCCGTGATAGCCAGAATACCCATGGTCGTGGGCGTGGAGCTCCGGGCCCTCAGGTCGGGAGATATCCTCGAGGTAGATGGCTCCTCGGGCCTGGTGAGGGTGGTGAGGCCATGTTCCTGACCAAGGAAGAGGAGAGAGCCCTCGACGGCGAGCTCGGGCCCGGCCTCCAGCTCGCCATGGAGATACTGGTCAAGCTCGGCGATCTTTTCGGGGCCGAGAGACTCCTGCCGGTGGAATCGGCCCATGTGTCCGGCATATCCTACAAGACGGGCGGGGAGGCAGCCCTGGGCTTCCTGAGGGAGCTGAGCGAGATGGGCGCCAGGGCCCGGGTCCTCGCCACCACTAACCCCTGCGGCTTCGACGAGAGGCTGGCCCGGCTGCTCGATTTGCCCGAGGACACTATATCGGCCCAGCGGGAGCTCCTATCGCTCTACGAGGGCCTGGGCCTCCGGATGACGCTGACCTGCGTCCCCTACTATCAGTTCAGGCCGGGCGAGGGCTCCCACCTGGCCTGGGCCGAGTCCTCGGCCGTCGTGTACGCCAACTCCGTCCTGAACGCCTTCACCAATAGGGAGGGTGCCCCCTCTGCTCTCGCGGCGGCCATAGCCGGGAAAACCCCGGACTTCGGCCTCCACAGGCCCGAGAACAGGAGGCCTGGTATCGCCTTTGATGTGGAATTCGAGCCCAGGGATGAGGTAGAGCTCTGGGCGCTCGGCTTCTACACGGGCCAGGCCGCGAGAGATGCCATCCCCCTCGTGAGAGGGCTCGGGCCCCTCTCCGATTGGGAACTGAAGGGCCTCGGGGCTGCCATGGCCTCAGGCGGCATGACGGCCATGTTCCTGCTCGGGGGGAGCTCGGGCCCTGAGGCCAGGGGGCTCGAGGAGGTCCGGGTGGGCCGTGAGGAGGTAAAGGACGTCATCGACAAGCTCTCATCGCGGGAGGAGCCGGACCTCGTCTTCGTGGGCTGCCCCCACTGCTCGAGGGAGGAGCTGGCCCTCCTGGCCGAGCAGCTCAAGGGCCGCCGCGTCAGGAGGCCCTTCTGGATATGCACCTCCAGGCACCTCAGGGATTCCAACCCCGGGCTCGTGGAGGCCATAGAGGCCTCCGGGGCCCTGGTCGTGGTGGATACGTGCGTGGTGGTCTCCTGGGTCGAGAGGGCCTTCGATGTGGTCGCGACCAACTCCCCCAAGGCTGCTTACTACCTCCCGGGCCTCTCGGGCGTCGAGGTGAGGCTGGCGAGCCTCAGGGAGTGCGTGGAGCTGGCCTGCTCCAGGGCTTAAGGTAAATAGGTCCTCCTGGTTATTCTCCCCGGGTGATGGATTGGGCCTCACCTACGTTAGGGCCGTGGTCAAATGGGCCGGTAGGAGCCGCGAGGTGGACCTATTAGTGGATTCCGGGGCCACCTATACCGTCCTGAAGAAGGACGTATGGGAATACCTGGGTTTAGAGCCCAAGAGGAAGGTAACCTTAATCTTAGCCGATGGGACGCGCATAGAGAGGCCCCTCTCGGAGGCCATATTAGAGCTCCCCGGCTATGGCGAATACCATACGCCCGTCATCCTGGGTGAGGAAGGCGATGAGAACCTCCTGGGCACCGTGACGCTTGAGATATTCGGCCTTGTGCTCGACCCGCTCAGGAGGGAGCTCCGTCCCATGAGGGTCCTCTTAGTTTAGGGCCTGGCTCAGTTCTCGTTTAGAGACCGAGCTTCTCCCTGTAGGCGAACAGGTCCAGGAAGCCGTGCCCGCTTATGTTCATGGCTATGACCTTCTCCTCGCCTTTCCGCTCGAACTCCAGGGCCTTATCTATGGCGGCCCTTATGGCATAGCTGCTCTCGGGGGCCGGGAGCCAGCCCTCGGTTTCCACGAAGAGCTTAGCGGCCTGGAAGACCTCCCGCTCGTCGATAGCGTAGGCCACGGCCTTCAGCAGGCCCTTGTGGCGTAGGTAGCTCATTATCGGGGCCGCCCCGTGGTAGCGGAGCCCATCGGCCCTTATGGGGGGCATCTCGACCTTGTGGCCGAGCGTGTACATCTTGAGCAGCGGCGTGTAGCCAGCCACGTCCGCGAAATCATACCTATACTCGCCCTTTATCAGGTTGGGGGCCGCCCAGGATTGGGCCGCCAGGAACTCGCACTCCCTCTTCCCCCTGAGGACCTCCCCGGCGAAGGGGAGTATGAAGCCCCCGAAGTTCGACCCACCGCCCAGGCAGCCTATCATCAGGTCGGGCTCATCATCAGCCAGCTCGAACTGCCTCATGGTCTCCAGGCCTATCACGGTCTGGTGCATGAGGACGTAGTTCAGCACGGAGCCCAGGCAGTAGACGAAGCCCTCGTGCTTGTCCGCGTACTCGAGGCCCTCGGAGATGGCTATGCCCAGGCTGCCGGGATGCTCCGGGTTCTCGGCCCTTATCTTGCGCCCGAAATCGGTCACATCGCTCGGGGAGGCGTGGACCTCGGCCCCGTAGAGGCGCATGAGAGTCCTACGCTCCACCTTCCAATCGTAAACCGATTTGACCCAGAAGACCACGCACTTCAGCCCCATCAGGCGTGCCGCGTAGGACAGGGCCGTGCCCCACTGGCCAGCGCCTGTCTCGGTCACAACGCCCTCCCGGCCCTCCTCGGCCGCGTAGTAGCACTGGGCGAGGGCCGTGTTGACCTTGTGGGAGCCCGTGGGGGAGAGGTCCTCCCGCTTGTAGTATATTCTGACGTGCTTCAGCC
>CAYNQQ010000033.1:0-8817 GCA_964399385.1 uncultured Candidatus Bathyarchaeia archaeon
TCATGAGGGCCACGGGCAAGGTGAAGAGGGGCATAGGGAGCGTGAGGCAGGACCTCAACATATCCATAGAGGGAGGGGCCGTCACGGAGGTGAAAGGCGTCCAAGAGCTCGACTTGATACCTAAGGTCATAGAGAACGAGGTTCTGAGGCAGCTCAGGCTGCTGGAGATAAAAGAGGAGCTGCTCTCGAGAGGCCTCAGGGCCGAGGACCTCAGGGAGGAGTTCGTGGACGCCACCGAGGTCTTCAGGGGGACGAGGTCGAGGGTGCTGAGGAGGGCCCTCGACAGGGGCGGGGTGATTCTGGCCCTCAGGCTCCCCAAGTTCTCGGGCCTGCTGGCCAGGGAGATAATGCCGGGCCATAGGCTCGGGAAGGAGCTATCCGATGTCGCATCCGCTCTATCCGGTCTCGGCGGGATATTCCACACGGACGAGCTGCCAGCCTACGGGATAAGCAATGAGGAGGTCAGGGCCCTGAGGGAGCTCGTGGGGGCCGGGCCGGAGGACGCGGTCGTCCTGGTCGCCGGGGACCGCGAGAGATGCGTTAAGGCCCTCAGGGCCGTCCTCGAGAGGGCAAGACAGGCCCTCCTCGGGGTCCCGAGAGAGACGAGGGTGGCGCTACCGGACGGGAGGACGAAGTTCATGAGGCCCAGGCCGGGGGCCGCGAGGATGTATCCCGAGACGGATGTCCCTCCCGTCAGAATAGACCCCACCTACGTGGAGGAGCTCAGGAGCAAGCTGCCCGAGAGGCCTGAGGAAACGGCCAGGAGGCTGATGCGCGATTACGGTTTGAGCGAGAAGCTCGCCTGGCAGGTGATAGATGCTGATTTCACGGATTTCTTCGAGAGAGCCGTGAGGGAAACGCGCGTCCCGGCCACCGTCATCGCGACTACCCTGACCGAGACGCTGAAGAGCCTGAGGAGGGAGGGCTTCGAGGTGGATAAGCTTAGCGAGGAACAGCTGCTCGGGGTCTTCAGGCTCGTGGGCGAGGGTAGGACCTTCAAGGAATCCATACCCGAGCTCCTGAAATGGCTCTGCCAGCACGAGGGCGCTGGGGCCGAGGAGGCCGTGAGGGCCTTGGGCCTCGAGGCCATGACGGACGAGGAACTCAGGTCGGTCGTGGAGGAGGTCGTGGCGGGCAGGAGGGAGCTCGTGGAGAAGCTCGGGGACAGGGCCCTCGGCCCCCTCATGGGGGCCGTCATGAAGGTCGTCAGGGGGAGGGCCGACCCGGGCAAGGTAAGGGCCATGCTCGAGGAGGCCATCCGGCGTCTCAGGAGATAGGGAACCTGAGGAGGGCGGCTATCCCCCCGAGCGAGAGCAGGTTTTTGCCCGCCTCGTGCGAGGAACTCACTATCATGACCTTCCCCCCTTTCTCCTCCACCTCCATCATGAGCTTCTCGAGCTCCATCCTCGCTGCCTCGTCGGCGTCCCTCAGGACGGAATCGGCTACCAGCAGCCTCTCGACGGCCCCGTAGGAGCATGCCTTCCTGACCTCCGGGAAGCCGTAAGCGACGCGCTTGTCTCCCTTCCCGAGCCTCGCCAGGAGCTCCCCCACCGCCTCGGCCTCCCGGATTATCCTGGCCCTCGAGAGGGCCTTGGATAGCAGGCCGGCCCTCAGGGCCTCGAATATGCCCGAGATGCCGCCCGACATGACCGACCTGACCGAGACGATGGACCTCGCCAGCTCGGGCTCCTTCTCCCTCAGGAAGCCGAGGAAGAGATTTCTCTCCAGGGAGGGGCCTATGAGGGCCACCGGCTTCCTGTGGCGTTCCCAGGCGTTCTTCAGGGCCGTGAGGGCCTCGGAGAAGAAGGGCCTAAGGGCCTCTTCCTTAGAAGCAGACCCAGCTTTTTTGGCAGAACTCCTCCCCTCCGCGAGGACCTCTACATCCCTCATGCCCACGAGGGCCACGCAGTACTCCTCGTCATCCACGGAGACCACTATGAGGGGCTTGGGCTTCGGGGCGCACGCCCTCCTCAGGAACTCGAGCTGGTACCTGGCCCAGGAGCTCTTCCTTACCTCCACCGGGAGGCCCGGCCTTATGCTGAGGGCGTGGTGCTTCCCGATCTCGTCCTCGAGCTCGGCAGGGGCCTCCCTTATGGTGCCTAAGAGCCTCAGGCGCCCCATCAGGAGGTCCAGGGCCTTCTTCTCCACCTCGATGGTGAGGTTGGCCGATACCCTCTTCCCCCTGGATTTGGCCCCCTCGACCCGTTTCTCCCTCCTCGTCCTGGCCCTGACGAGGTCGCCCGGCCCGACCACGACGTAGAGGGTCCAGAGGTCATCCATGTCCTCCGGTAGCAGGACGGCTATCCCGTGTTTCTCGTCCCACCTCAGCATCCTCAACCCTGATGCCCACCTGGCGCACGGGCCCGACCTATATCAGCTTCCCTCACGGGTAGGAGGCCGCTCCCAGCAGGTCCGTCTCGATGGTGAACGTTCTCTCGTAGATGGGCACCTGGGCCCCGGATCGCGTTATGAGGTAGATCGTTATCTCAACGGTAGACCTCTCCCCGTTCCTCACGTGGGAGACCCACCAATCGTCTATGAGCGTGTTATCGATGTAGGTGTAGACGAGCAGCCACCTCCTCTCCTTCCTGCCCAAGATCACGTTGACGGGCTGCTCCCCCTCGGCTATGCTGAGGCCGTTGACGACAGCCGTGTAGTTCATCTCGGTCAGGGCTATCGGGATGTTATTCGGGTTATAAATCGTTATGTTGTGGATGAGGACCGTGGTCTCCTGGCTCACCTCGCCCCAGCTCGTGTCCACCCGCTCCACGGTGATGTAGGTGCCGTTCGGGAAGATGGTCACGTTGTGGGGCTCGTTCACGTCAAGCCTCTCCTCAAGCGGGGGCTCAGGCCTGTAATCTCTCGTGAATCTTATCGGGACGTGGAACGTGAGGCCGAAAGCCTTGACGAGGGCCTCCCCCTTGACCTCCACGTGTAGGGTCTCGTTGTTGGTGATGTAGCTGACCCAGAGGTCCGGTATCTTCGTGTTATCTATGAAGGTGCTCACCCTGACGGTCGAGTTCCTCCTGGGCTTAAGCTCGACCGGCTTGGCCAGGCGGCCGGTGGCCATCTTTATGTCGTTGACGAATATATCATACACGAGGTCCTCTATCCTGGCCGAGTAGCCTCCCGGATTGTATATGATGAAGGTGCTCTTTATCTCCGTGACGGTCTCGTTGACCACGCCCCACTCGTGATGGGCTTCCTTCAGCTCCGGGACGGCCAGCCTGCCGCCGGGGAAGAACGTCACGTAGCCATAGCCGGCGATCGCCGCGAGCACGCAGATGATGACCGCTATCGCTATGACCTTCTTCAGCATGGAATCACCTGGCTTAGGTCGGGCAGTGAGCAGATAAGGCTTAAGCCCTCCATGTCCCTGGAGCGCCCGGAGGCCGTGGGCAACTTTAATAACCGGGCCGCCGACCTATGGCCGGTATGGGCGAGGAGATAAAGTTCTGGCTCTTGGACCTCAATTATGAGGTCGTGGACCACGAGCCTGAGATATGGCTATGGGGCATAACGGATGACGGGAGGAGGGTCCTGCTCATAGATAGGGGCTACAGGCCCTACTTCTACGCCGTCGTGGAGGCAGGTGCCGATGCCGAGACCGTCCTCAAACGCGTAAGGGCCGTTGTGGAGGCCGAGCCCCTGATGGTCTCGGCCGAGCTGGTGGATAAGAAGTTCTTCGGGAAGCCCGTTAAGGCCATCAGGGTCGTGTGCAGGGACCCGGAGGAGCTTGAGAAGCTGGCCAGGAAGGTAGCCAAGCTCGAGGGCATCCGGGAGTGCCTGGAGGAGGACATAAGGTATTCCATGTCCTACCTCATAGATAAGGGCCTGAGGCCCTGCGGTTGGCATAGAGCTGTGGTCGAGCCGGCCAAGGGCGAGCGCTTCAGGGACGTGCAGGTGGACGCCGTCTACGAGGTCGTGGAGGGGCCCGAGGTCTTAGAAGAGCACATGCCCCCTGAGTTCCGCCTCATGGCCTTCTACATGCTGGCCTACAGCCCCAGGGGCTCCCCGAGGCCCCGCGAGAACCCGGTGGTGGTCATGTCCGTGGTGATGGGGGACGGGGAGCCCAAGACCATGGTGGCCGAGGGAGGGGACGATAGGCCTCTCATAGAGTGGTTCTGCAGGCTCATACGGGATTACGACCCCGACATCATATTCGGCTTCAGGTCCAACGATAAGCTATGGCCCTACCTATCCGAGAGAGCTAAGACCCTCGGCCTGGAGCTCGCCGTCGGGAGGACGGGGGCCGAGCCCCACACGAGCGTCTACGGGCACGTATCCATAACCGGCAGGGCGAACGTGGACCTCTACGATTTCGCCGAGAAGGACCTGCCGGCCGTCAAGGTGAAGACCCTCGAGAACGTGGCCGATTACCTCGGCATCATGCCCCTCGAGGGCCGGGAGATCCTGGACCCACCGGACGTAAAGCTTTACTGGGAGGACGAGGCCAAGAGGCCCAGGCTGGTCAGGTTCTGCGAGGAGAACGCGAGGTGCGTGATGGGCATAGGCCGTTCGGTTCTGGAGTTCGCCCTCCAGCTCTCCAACCTGACGGGCATACCGCTCGACCACGTCCTGACGGCCGCCGTGGGCTTCAGGGTGGAATGGCTGCTCATAAGGGAGGCGAGGAGGAGGAGCGAGCTCATCCCCAAGCGCAGGGAGCGCAGGTACATGCCCTACGCCGGCGGGATGGTGCTCAAGCCCAAGCCCGGCATCCACGAGAAGATAGCCGTCCTTGACTACAAGAGCCTCTACCCCAGCATAATGATAAAGGAGAACGTATCGCCCGATACCTACCTGGAGCCAGGGGAGCCCGAGCCACCGGAGGGCGTCAATATAGCACCCGAGGTGGGCCACAGGTTCAGGAGGAAGCCTCCCGGCCTCTACAGGGAGGTGCTATCGGCCCTTTTGACCGCGAGGGATGAGATAAGAAAGCGCCTCAAGGAGCTGGAGCCGGGAACGCCCCTCTACAGGCTGCTCGACGCCAGGCAGAAAGCCCTGAAGGTGGTCGCGAACGCCACCTACGGCTACGCCGGCTGGCTGGGGGCGCGCTGGTACCTAAGGCCCGTGGCCGAGAGCACCACGGCCTGGGGCCGCCACATCATCAGCAGGACCATAGAGATGGCGAAGGAGATGGGCATAGAGCTCATCTACGGGGATACGGATAGTGTCTTCGTGCGTTATGAACCGGAGAAGGTGGAGGAGTTCCTCAAGGCCGTCGAGGAGGAATTCGGCCTCAAGATAAAGCCCGATGAGATCTTCGAGAAGGTGCTCTTCACGGAGGCCAAGAAGAGGTACTGCGGCCTCCTCCCGGACGGCAGGCTCGAGATAGTAGGTCTCGAGGCCGTGAGGGGAGATTGGTCGGCCGTGGCCAGGAAGGTCCAGAAGGAGGTCCTTGAGGCCATCCTCAAATCCAAATCGCCCAGGGAGGGCAGGGAGAAGGCCGTGAAGATAGTGAGGGAGTACATAAGGAAGCTGAAGGCCAAGGAGGTGCCGTACAAGGACCTCGTGATATGGGAGGAACTCACCCGGAAGCCCGAGGAGTATAAGGTCAGGACGGCCCACGTGGAGGCCGCCAAGATCATGATGCGCTCCGGGTGGGATATCTCCGTGGGCGATAAAGTGGGCTACGTCATAGTAAGGGGGACGGGCAAGCTCTACGAGAGGGCCGTGCCCTACTTCATGGCCAATTACGATGACCTGGACCTCGATTACTACGTCAAGAAGCAGATAGTGCCAGCCGCCATGAGGGTCCTGAAGATCTTGGGAGTGAAAGAAGAGGAGCTGACGGCAGGCGTGGAGAGGAAAGGGCTAATGGCCTTCTTCGGCTGAGCCGGACGCCTTCTCTCTTACCTCGGGGAGCAGCATCACCTTTATGCCCCTCGGGACCTTCACGCCTCCTGACATCCTCTCGCCCACCACGTATCTTATGCCCTTCTTCCTGGCCACGTCCAGGACTCTCTGGGTTATTATCCCATCGAAGACCACGGCATAGACGCCCTCCACCTCCTCCAGCTTGCTGAAGAGCTCGTGGACAGGCACCCTCGCTACCTGGTTCAGCTCCTCGTCCAGGAGGACGGCCTCGAAGGTGCCCTCGAGCTCCCTGGCCAGATCGGCTATCATCTCCGGTTTGACCTCCGGGCCGAAGAGTTCCTTCCTGACCTCCTCGGCTGTCATCCTGTTGGCGAGGGCCTCGAGTATCTCCTTAGGCGTCAGCTCTTCTACCTCTCGCCCCCTCGGGGCTCTGGCCACGTATTTTATCCTGGCCGTGCTGAGGAGCTCCCTGAGGAGCACATCGCCCATGTGGTCGCCATCGAGGAAGGCCGTTGCCTCCTTCTCCTCGCAGAGCTTGATTATGGTCTCCGGGACCTTTAGGCCCTCCATGGCTATGACGTTCGTTATACCGCACTTCAGGAGGTTAGCGACATCGGCCCTGCCCTCCACTATTATTATCTCCTTAGCCTTATCCACGTCCGGGCCGGCGGGGAGGCCCTCTGGCCCGTATTTCACCACCTTGGCAGGTGTTATGGCCTCGAGGACCTCCCTCACCACCTCAGCCGAGGAGGGGACCTTCGTCAGCGTCCACTCCCTGAGGATCTCCTTGGCCCTATTTATTATCCACCTACGCCTCTCCTCACGGACATCCGTGATCTCCTCGAGCTTCACCCTGGCCTGGTAGGGCCCGACCTTATCCACCGCCTCGACGGTGGCCGCTATTATGGCCGTGGAAGCTCTGTCGAGGGCTGAGGGTATGATTATGGTGCCGGTGGTCTTGTTCCTCGATTGCTTGAGGGCCACCTCTATACGGCCTATCTTCCCCGTCTTCACCAGCTCGCTGAGGTCGAGGTCCGGGCCGAAGAGGCCCTCCGATTGACCGAAGATGGCACCTATTATATCGTGCCTCTCCACGGGCCCTTCTACCTCGAACGTCAGCTTGACCTTATATTTGGGCGGGAGCTGCGTGTGCGTCAAACACCATCACCTTATCCTTGGCCGACCTTGGGCCGGCCTTCCTCATTAACGTTTCTATCAAGCTGGGGAGGCCCTCTATATCCTTCGTGAAGGAGCCCACGAGGCCCTTTAGGCACCTCCAGTAGCTCAGGTTCGCCTTCAGGCCCACGCTCTCGAGCTCGAGGGCCCACCTCATGGCGAGCTCCCTGCCGGCCTCATCGAAGTCCGTCAGGATTATGACCTCATCGCTTGAGCCCGCGAGATCGAGGACGGCATCCGGTATGCCCGTCCTCGCGGCCTTCGCCACCACGAACCGGCCCCTCAGGCCGAGGGAGGAGAGGGCCTTGACGTCCGATTTCCCCTCCACGACCACCGGTATGCCGCTGGCCACGTCCTCTGAGAGCCTGGAGAGGAGGTCCCCGAGTTCCTCGAGGAGCTTCTGGAAGGAGCCCAACCCCCTCACCTCGTCAGCTCGGCCTCCCTTATGACCTC
The DNA here is from genome assembly GCA_964399385.1 of uncultured Candidatus Bathyarchaeia archaeon. Classification (GTDB taxonomy): domain Archaea; phylum Thermoproteota; class Bathyarchaeia; order EX4484-135; family EX4484-135; genus EX4484-135. The sequence continues at coordinate 7,447 of CAYNQQ010000033.1, forward strand.
GAGCAGCTCCGGCTTCCTCTCGAGTTTCTCCCTGACGGGCCTCAGTATCTCTATTAAGGCTTCTGCCACCGCGTTCTTCAGGTCCAGCGGGTGAAGGGAGCCGGAGGCGAAATCCCTCTCGAGCTCCCCGTAATCCTCGTAGGAGACGGGCCCCCCGAACTTCTCAGGCCTATCCACCTCCAGGCGCCCGAGCCTCGGGAACACTATGAGCCTCGCGATCTCGAGGACCGGGTTATCCTCTACCTGCTTGGCGGGGCAGTAGGCCTTCCTCATCTTGGCCCTTATCTCCTCGGGCTCATCGTGGACGAAGATGCAGCCCCCGGCCACGCTCTTGGACATCTTGGATCTTATGCGCTTGTCCAGCCTCTCGTCCTCATCGAACCTCCCTTCTAAGGCGCTCTCCGGGCCCCTGAGGCCCATCAGTAGGGGCGTGTGGAGGCATATGGGTTTGCGCCAGCCCTTCTTCTCGGCCACATCCCGGGCGAGCATGTGGACCCTACGCTGGTCTATGCCAGCGCAGGCCACGTGGACATCCAGGTGGAATATGTCGGCCGCCTGCATGCAGGGGTAGAATAGCCAGGCGGTCTCCACGTCCACGGCATCGAGGCTACGGCCCATTATGGGCAGGGCCCTCCTCACGCGCCTGAGGGAAGCCGATTTCGCTATGGTTATGACCCTGCGCCAGTACTCCGGGTCCGAGACGACCTCAGAGGTCCATAGGTAGCGGACCCTCGGGCCCCTGAGGCCCAGGGCCTGGAAGCACTCCTTGAAGTACTCGCCCGCGAGCCTTATCTTCTCGAGGTCACCGCCGAGCTTGTTGTTTATCCAGGCGTACCAATCGGCCAGGAGGATGGTGAACTCGAAACCGGCCTTGACCATGTCGAGCATCTTCTGGCCGCACACGAGACCCATGCCCAAGTGCATGGGACCCGAGCACTCGAAGCCCCAGTAGGCCCTGGGCCTGCTCTCCGTTTCCAAGAGCTCCCTGAGTTCCTCCGGTCTCACGATTTCCACTGTGTTCCTCGTCACGAGCTCGAGGCGTTCTTCTATATCCAATCAGGACACCTCTTTCCTTCCCAGAGCCCTCGGGGAGGCCAGATATAATTCTTGCCCCTCGGCCCTCCGTGGGCGCGGGGGCTCCACGTGCCGTGAAATGCTTTTAAGCCATGCCAGGCCCTGGGCCTGGGGATAAGCATGAGCTGGAGGAGCAGGCGTAGGAGGAGGCCCTGGTTCTGGGATATATTCGAGGAGTTCGAGCGCATGGAGGAGCGGATAGACGAGCTGTTCCGCAGGATGATGGAGGAGTTCCCCCTTGGGCGTGAGGAGTTCGAGGAGGGCGTCAAGGTCTACGGCCCCTACGTCTACGGCTTC
>CAYNQQ010000034.1:0-8482 GCA_964399385.1 uncultured Candidatus Bathyarchaeia archaeon
CCTTGACGGCCCTCGTGTCCAGGCAGGCCGCGAGATCGCTCCCGCGGGCCGGCTCCGTGAAGGCGCCGGCCGATATCCACTCGCCCGAGGCCACCTTGGGCAGGTAGCGTTCCTTCTGCTCCTCGGTCCCGAACCTCAATATTATCTCCGATGCGAAATCCCCGAGTATTATGGCCGTCCCGAGCGTTGAATCCGCCCTGCACATCTCCTCGACCACCAGGCAGTTCTCGAGGACGCCGTAGCCTCCTCCGCCATACTCCTCGGGGAAGTGTATGCCCACGAAACCCAGTTTAGCAGCCTTCCTGTATAGGTCCCATGGGAATTCCTCTTCCCTATCCAGCCTGCGGGCCAGCTCGGGCTCGAATTCCTTCTCGCAGAACTCCCTGACGGCCCGCTTGATATCCATCTGCTCCTCCGTGAGCTCGAGCCTCAAGGCCCCCACCGGGCCGGTGAGGATAAGTCGGGCGGATTTAAGTTTCGGCTCCCGGCCCCTCGGCTAAGCCCGCCCAAATCACCTCTCAGGCCCCGGCAGTTCGGCCCATCAGGTCCTCATCGGGGCCCCGGACGGGGGAGGACAAGGCTTGAGATAAACGTGAGCCTTAGGCCGGCCGAAAATCTTAAATGCCCTAATGCCCGGACCCGGGAGATAAGAGATGGTCAGGGGGAAGTCAGCGGTAGTCCTCCTGGTCATCGCGGTGCTGGCGTTCCTCCTGACCTACACCTGGAGAGCAGGCCTCATAGCTGGGAGGGCCAGGGAGGACCTGGCCATACGCTATGTGGCCTACGATGGGCCCAGGAGGATAGCCTTGTGCGTCCAGAACAACGGGACGGTGCCCCTCACCATAACGGAGCTCTACATAAGGAGGCCGGACGGTACCGTCCTCAGGTGTTACGATGGCTTCGTCTCCGTCATGCAGCCGGCCCTACCCGAGGAACTCGAGCCCGGCGAGGTGGTGGTCTTCTCGGTCGAGTGGGAGGAGGAGCACGGCCTCAGGCCAGGGGACCCGGTCCTCGTCAGGGCCGTGACGGCAAGAGGCAATATGTTCGAGGCTGAGGTGAGCGTGAGGTAGGCAGAAACAGGAGTCCTCCGGCTCTCCCGGGCCTCAGGCTTCTCCCTTCAGCTCCTTCAGCTGTTTTATGAGCTCCGGCACGACCTTGAACAGGTCGTCCACCACGCCGTAATCGGAGAAGCGGAATATGGGTGCCTTAGGGTCCTTGTTTATGGCTATTATGAGCTCCGAGTCCTTCATGCCGACGACGTGCTGGAAGGCTCCCGATATGCCTATGGCCATGTAGAGCTTGGGCTTCACCGTCTTCCCGGAAGAGCCGACCTGGCGGTCCTTCGGCAGCCAGCCCTTATCCACTATGGGCCTCGAGCAGGCCACCACGCCCCCGAGGAGCCTGGCCAGCTCCTCTATCATGGGCAGGTTCTCCTTCTCCCTTATGCCTCGCCCAACGGCCACTATCACGTCCGCGGCCGTTATATCGACCTCCCCGGGCGGGGGAGTTATTATCTCCACGAACTTCCTCCCGGCGGGGGGCTCCTTGACCGGGCACTCGACCTTCTCTATCTGGCCCCCCACGGGCCCGTACTCCCCGGGCTTGAAGGCGGCCGGCCTTACGGTGACTATGTACGTGTCCGCCTTCTTCAGCCTCGCCCTCGCGTTCACCTTGCCGCCGTAGAGCTGCCTGACCACACAGAGCTGGCCGTCTTCGAAGCAGAGGTCTATGCAGTCCGTGGCTATCGGGACCCCGAGCTGGACCGCGAGGCTCGGGGCCACGTCAACACCGTAGCTGGTGTGGCCTATCATGGTCAGGACGGGCTTATGCTCCCTTATGAGCTCCGCCAGGACGGCCTGGTAGACGTCGGCGTTGAAGTCCTTGAGGACGTCCCCTTCCACGTAGATGACCTTGTGGGCCCACTTTGCCAGCTCCTCCGCCATCCCGTCCACGTCCTTGCCGAGCAGGATGGCCGCGAGCTGGGTGCCGAGCTGGCCGGCGAGCTCGTAGCCCTTGGTCAGCATCTCGAAGGTTATGTCCCTGAGTTCCCCGGCCCTGTGCTCGGCCAGGACGAATACCTCCCCCGCCATCATATCAGCCCCCTGGACTTCAGTATCTCTATGAGCTTGGCGGCCTCCTCCGATGGGCTGCCGGGTATTATCTCGGCCACCCTCTCGGCCGGAGGCACAAAGACCTCCTCCACCTCGAGCCAGGAGCCGGCGGGCCCTACCTCCTCAGGGCTCATCCCTATGTCGGATAGGCCCAGGACCTCGAGGGGCTTCCTCCTCGCCTTCCTTATGCCCATTATGGATACGTACCTCGGCTCGTTTATGCCCGTCTGGATGGTCAGGAGGGCCGGGAGCTCGAGCTCCACCACCTCCTCGAGACCTCCCTCGAGCTCCCTGTGGACCCTCACCTTGCCGTCCATTATCTCCTCCTTCTTGACGAGCGTGGCGTGCGGGATGCCCAGCATCTCGGCCAGCATCGGGCCCACGAGCGCGTACCCATCGTCGGCCGCCTGGGCGCCCGTGAGTATGAGGTCGTACTTCAGGCCCTTGGCCTCTATGGTCTTCGCCAGGACCTTGGCTATCACATAGCCATCGGAGCCCTCGAGGGCGTCATCCCAGACCCTTATCGCCATGTCGGCCCCCTTGGCGAGGACACGCCTCAGCGTGGTCTCGGCCTCCGGCGGCCCAACCGTTATGGCGACCACGGTCCCCCCGTACTTCTCCTTCAGGAGTATGGCTTCCTCGGCGGCGTACTCGTCCCACTCGTTTATGACGAACGGCAGATCGGCTTTCTCTATGTCTTTCTTATCGGGCCTTATCCGCACCTCCGCCTCGGTCGTGTCGGGGACGTGCTTGACGCATACTATCACGTCCATGTTCCCGCCCTCCACATGGGAGATGCAGGCGTCTAATAAGACTTGAGGGGAGCAAGGCCCGGCCCCTAAGAGGCGGGAACCCCTCTTAAGCTAATCGCAGGAGTGGGTAAGACTTAAATTCCTTAGTAGGAAGTACCGGGTTCCGGCTATGCGCGTGGAAGCCGGCCGGCCAACCCGATGCCTTCTAAGGCTCAACGGGCATTTAAGACCACGGGCGAAAAAGATATATCAGGCTCGGGCCTTAACCGGGCGGGGGTGTGGGAGGACGCTCTTCTACACGCCTGGAGGGGGATGGACCAGGTATATCCATCTGATGATAAATTTAATAATGACCCCTGAATGGACAGGTGTACCGGGTGATGGAGATGGATAAGTTCGAGGCCTGTCTAAGGTTGAAGGAGGCATTCAAGTACGAGACGGCCAGGGCGCTGCTGAACAGCATGCTCGATGGGAATAGGGACAAGATAGACCCCGTCCTCACGAGGAGGGAGGGGCTCAGGTACCCTTACGTCGAACACGTGACGGGCCTGAAATCCCAGCAGGCCCTCGAGCTCCTCGATGCCCTGTACAGGATGGGCATCATGAGGAAGATACTGCACGACAAGACTATCTTCTGCCCGGACTGCATGTCCCCCGACATATCCACACACCTGAACTGCCCGAGCTGCGGCTCCATGGATACCTCCAAGCTATCCCTCATCGAGGACATGAGCTGCGGCTACATAGATAAGGAGGAGAGGTTCAGGCAGGACGGCAAGCTCGTGTGCCCCCACTGCGGGAGGGTGCTCACGAGGCCCGGGGTCGATTTCAGGAGAGTAGGCATCTGGTACGTCTGTAACTCCTGCGATAGCGAGTTCGATATCCCGATAATAACCTACACCTGCCGGACCTGCGGCCGCTCCTTCTCCATGGAGGAGGCCCTCTACGAGCCCGTCTACTCCTACGAGCTCGACGGCGTGGTGAGGGAGGTGGCCATGACCGTGAGGAACGTCCTGAATTCCCTCGTGGGCCTCCTGAGGTCGAGGGGCTTCTCCGTCAACAGCCCCGGCTTCGTGAACGGCCGCTCGGGTGAGGAGCACATGTTCGATCTCGTGGCCACCCGGGACTCTGAGAGATCCCTCGCGGTGGACGTCTTCGTGGCCGATACGCCCGTCCCCGAGCGGGTGGTGGCCGCCCTCTTCGCCAAGCTCTACGACACGGCCATAGCAGATGCCTTCCTCATAGCCATGCCCGAGATAAGGGAGGAGGGGCGCAGGCTGGCCAGCCTCTACAGGATAAGGCTGGTAGAGGGCAATAACAGGGACGAGGTCCTGAGGAGCTTCAAGACGCTCGTCGGTTTTTAGGCATCCTCACGCGAGGCCGAGCAGCCTGAGGAACCAGCCCGGCTCTACCATCTGCTTGAAGGCTACCAGGGCCATCAGGAGCATCACGACGATGTGCTTTAGCCCCCCGTAGAAGCGCCCCTCCCCCAGGATGCCGGCTATCAGGCCGCTGAAAACGGCCAGCACCACGCCCATGTGGTAGAGCAGTATCCAGCAGCTCATGGGGTCCATGAGCGGGGTGAGGAAGGGCATGGGGGTGGTCGTGATGGGGGCGAAGAACTGCGTGTAGAGGACGCCGGTCACGATGAGGAATATCACGAAGGATAGGTACATGATGATTATGTAGGGCTTGAGCTCTGCCTTCCTCTCGTCCTCCATGGCCTGGAAGGTGGAGGTGGCCTCGGCCATGGGGGCGAAGATGCGCTCCACGTAGCCCCCGGACCTGTTGGCCTCTACTATGAGGGTGGCGACCCTATGGGCCAGGGGGGTCCTGGCCCTCCGCTCGAAGAGCTTGAGGGCCTCCTCGAGGCTTAGGCCCCAGGAGACCTTGGCCAACATGAGCTTTATCTCGTCCCTCAGGGGCCTCGGGACGTTATCGCTGGCCTCCTTGAAGGCTCTTATGAGGCTTAGGCCCGTGAGCTGGCCGTGGGCCACACCCTCCAGGAGCCTCGGGAGGGCCCTGTCTATGGCCTTCCTCCACCTGTAATCCAGGAAGTCCAAGATAGCGGGCGGCAGGAGGGCTATTATCATGGAGGTGACCAGGCCGTGGTGGAAGGCGTAGCTCGCGTAGGGCTGCCTGAATATCCTAAGGAAGAGGACGGCAGCCGCGACGGGGACCGAGACGGCCCAGGAGAGGTTCTTCCACTTCTCCTCTATCCTCGGCATCCTCACTCACCCGGGGTCAGCACCTTAGCGAGCACGAGCATGACTATGCCCAGGAGGGGCATGAGCACGTAGACGGTCAGCGTGAGGAGGAGAACGGGGTTCATGAAGCCCCCGCTCACCCCCCCGACTATTGATATGACGGTAAGGATTATGGTCAGGAATATGGGCCCCGCCACGAAGGCGCCCACGAAGACCTCGCTGAACACGCCCAGGGTCTCGGCCATCTCCCTGAGCTTCACCCTGTGCGTCCTTAGGGCCTCCTCCATGGCGGCCCTGAGGTAGGCGGCGAGGTCGCTGCCCGCATGGACGGTCCCCACCATCCCGTCGAGGAAGGACCTGAAGCGCGTGGAGGGCGAGAGCTGGGCAGCCCTTATTATGGCCGAGAGGGCATCGTGGCCCAGGAGCTCCACATCCCTCACTATGGTCCTGGCTATGGGCGTCACGGAAGGTATGACGTCTCCTCTCGCGAGGGATTTGAAGATCTCGTAGGGGTTCACGCCAGCGCTCGCCATGACGGCCATGTAGCTCGCTATGAAGGGCATATCCCTCTCTATCTCCGTGCCCATCTTCCTCACCCTCAGGCTCGGGTAGCCGTAGAAGAGGACGAGTGTTGAGATCCAGGCCCCGGCGAAGGCCAGGCCCGATAAGATCAGGCAGGCCGTCAGGGAACCGTAAGATACCATGACGGCCGCGAAGGTAGATACGAAGGCCGCCACACTGGATACCACGCCCACCAGGAGCATGAGGCTTATGTAGCTGGCCGGGCTGACGCCGAGATAGGCTTTCCTGACGAGCTCCGAGAGCCCCGAGAGCCTATCGGAGAGCTTCTCCCCGAGGGGGCCGAACACCTTATAAGCGAAGCCGTAGAGGGGCTCCAGGTTCAAGCTCCCACCCTCGCCTTCATGAGAACCCTACGCGGGTCAGCGTAGTACTCCCTTATTATGGCCGCCACCGTCTTGTAGTCCCTCAGGTTCTTACGCACCATCCACTCCAGGACGAGCTTCCTCCTCTCGAGCTCCCTCTGGACCTCGGACAGGGATATGCCTTTGTCGTTCGCTATCTTCTCGAGGAGATGGCTCTTCCCGAGGAAGACGTAGGTGTCCGTGACCGGGTCCCACCTGAACACCTCGAGGATGAGCGGGTCGAGCGTCTCGGGGTCGAGGCCCGTTACCTCGGCCACCACCTTCGTCCTCCTGACGGGCCTCCCCTTCTTCTCGGTCCTCACCTGGAGCGTTATCACATCTATGGCCTCGAAGAATATCTTGGGTATGTTCATGGGCTTGGACTCGAGCCTCTTGAAGATGCGGTCTATGCTCTCCGCGTGGATCGTGTTGTGCGTTATGAAGCCGTCCGTGATGAAGTTGTGGTAGCCGGGCACGGTCAGGCAGAAAACGTAGCCATCGTAAGGCACCTCTCTCACGGCCACCACACGCTCCCACACCAGCCTGGGGTCTAAGCCCTCTGAGTGTTCGGCGACCCATTCCTTAAAGGGCGGGAAGCTATCGTCTATCTGGGGTTCCCTCACGCCACGCCTGAGCCAGGCACGCACCTTCTCATAGGGCAGATTCAGCTCACGGGCTATCTGGGCGGGACCGAGGCCTTTCCTCCTCAGCTCGGCTGCCCTCTGGGCCAGGCGGCGGAGTTCTTCTTTCCTACGCTTCTTCGCCAACAGGTAGGCCAGTACTTTTGCCGCACGGGCTTCTTTCCCGGGTGCGAAAGCCAATCCTATCCCTAACAGGTTGATCAAGGAGTCCTCCTTCTTCGTGGAGAGTTCAAGCCTCACCGTGCGGCTGCCGTCCTTGCGGGTGTACCCCGGGTAGATATGCAAGCTCGTATCTACGCCGAATTCGGCCAAGAGGCGCTTGATATCCTCCATGAGTTTCCTGCCCGATTTGACCAACTCCTCAATCTTGTGCTGAGGGAGATTGGCCGCCTCAAAGCACTTGCCGCTGACCTTAGACAAGCTCGGCACATGGAGTTCAGCCCCGAGGAAGCCCCTTAAGAATTCCTTCTTCAGCTCACGAGGTAGCTCAAAGAGCCAGGACGGGAGGCGGTAGGTCTTCCTGGCCTTATCGCCTGAGGGGGCGCCCAGGGCCCTCAGCAAGCACCATAGGGGCTGGGAGTGAAAGACCAAGCTGAGGGACCGGCCTTTTATCACATGCTCTTGCCCTCTCGCCGTCCTCACCTTGGCCTCACGTTTACCCTCGACGAACCTGCCTCGGAAGCCAAGCCTACCGAGCGCACGGGATAACTCCTCTAAGCCATCACGGTTAGCGGTGAAGGTGACGATCGATTGTCGCTCAGCTAAGTAGCCGTCCCCGAAGGCAAAGCCTAACACCCTGAGCAGTAGCCTCAGCTTCTGATTATCGGATCTCAGAGGAAGTAAGCCGAGCTGTTTTAGCTTCTGGATCGTGTAGTCAGGTGTGCCCGTTTCTTCGAGTTCAGAGAAGCAACGCTTTATGGCTTCCTCGTCGACGATGACCTTGGGTTCAGGCGTTCCCTCGGCATCGCCATCGTCTCCCGGGAAGAACGGATAGACAGCTACGAAGTCCCCCGTCTTAAGCTGGTCAGCTCTTACCCATCCTCTTTTCGTCCAGAATGGGTGGTTTCTCGTGGCCCTTATCCTGCGGCCCGTCTCGGTCTCCACCTCTATGAGATGCGTATCGTGAGGCCTGAAGGCGAAGGCCCACCACCCGGAGATACGGCCGGTCTTCAACCTACCTTGCCCGTCTATGCAGGGCACTTCTAAGCCTATGGCATCAAAGAGCTCTTCTATAGGCCTCACGGACCCATCGCCCATCAGGACCTTCGTCCCAGCCGGCACACAGCAGAAGCCAAGATGGCCAGTTGCCATGGCCTGGAAGAGCACGTAGGCTTCCTCGCCCCTCACCTCCCCCACTATGATGTAGTCGGGCCTCTGCCTCAGGGCCGCCTTCACGAGGTCGAAGAGCGTTATGGCACCCGTCCCGCTGGGGCCGTAGCCGGCCCTCGTGACGGACGGTATCCAGTTCTCGTGGGGCAGGTTCAGCTCGGGGGTCTCCTCGACCGTGACTATCTTGTACTCGGGTCTTATGAACATGGAGAGGCAGTTGAGGAGCGTGGTCTTCCCGCTCGCTATAGCGCCGGCTATTATTATCGAGGCCCTGTTCTCTATCACGTACCAGAAGTAGGCGGCCATGTCGGATGAGACGGTGTTCAGCCTTATGAGGTCCACTATGGTGAAGGGCTCGCGCCTGAACTTCCTTATCGTGAAGGTGCTCCCCCTGCGTGTCACCTCCGTCCCGAGCGTCAGGACGGCCCTCGACCCATCGGGCAGGCGGGCCTCTACAATCGGGTTCGCGACGGATATGTGCTTCCCGGCCCTGTAGGCCAGCCTTATTATGAAGGAGCT
>CAYNQQ010000035.1:0-8003 GCA_964399385.1 uncultured Candidatus Bathyarchaeia archaeon
TCTTGTTGTAGGGCACGTAGTTGGCGCAGGAGAGCATGTTCTGGAGCTCTATGTACTCGAAGGGGAGGTAGTAGCCCGTCAGGTGTATGAAGTCCTGGAGGAGGAGCTCGGTCAGCTCGAAGGTGAGCCTGGTGGCGTAGACGGGGACGCCGCGCCCTATGTGGAAGATGGGGACGGCCCCCGAGTGGTCCAGGTGGGCATGCGTTATCACGATGCCGTCCACCTCCCTCGGCGGGACGTGCATGGGGAAGCCGGGCTCATCGTTCAGCATGACGCCGTAATCGAGCAGCACCCTGGCCCCTCCCGCCTCCACCAAGATGGCTGATCTGCCTACCTCGCCCGTCCCGCCCAAGAACCTCAGCTTCAACTCCCTTCTCCCGCCCTTCGTCTTTTCCAGATGAAGGGCACAGGCCCATAAAAACCTGGGGCCAACATCAGGAGCTCCCGAGGAGGGCCGAGAGCTTTTCAAATAAACGCGATAAGGCTCTCCTGGACCAGGGCTCGGGCTCCCTGAGGACGGTCAGGCCCAGGCCGCGCCTTAGGGCCGCCCTCCTGCAGGCCTCCTCCACGATATCCGCCATGCGGCTCCCATCCGAAACGAGGACCACGCGGGAGTAGGGCTTAGAGGCCACGTATTCCTCCACGATCTCCCCGGCGGGCTCGTAGAAGGCTTCCTCGGGGGCCGAGAACTCGAACTGCGAGAGGGGGTGGACCTGGTCGAGCTCCACGGGCACCAGGCCGAAGGGAGGGCCGTAGAGGCACAGGTGCACGGAGCGCCACCCCGGCCCGAGGGCGGAGGAGAGGAGCGAGAAGAACTCGTCGTGGAGCTCCGTCCGGCTGAAGGGCTTCTCGCCTGGATAGGGCATCAGGAGCAGCACGAGGCCCGGGGCTGGCCTGAAGTTCTTGATCAGGCGCTCCCGGTACCGGACCATATCGGGCCTGTAAGCGTCCAGGGCCGTGGAGATGAATATGCCCTTCTTCCTCGAGGTGGGCATCCCCCTCTCGAGGAGCTTGCGGTACCTCCCGGCCAGCCTCCTGAGCGCGGCCATGAGGGATGGGTGCGAGGCAGCCCTCATGACGAGGTGCTCCCAGAGCCTGCCCTCCCTTATGGCCTCCTTGATGGCCTTTATCTCCCTCACGCAGACGTAGAGGTTGTGCAGGGCCAGGAGGCGCACGCGCTCTTCCTCGGGCAGGTCGAGCAGGTCCTCCGGGCTCCTCCCCGCGCAGACGGGGCACTCGCAGGGCAGATGGCCCATCTCCTCGAGCCTGGAGGTCCCGTGCTCCGTCATGTACCTCCCGTCGCGGGCGTAGATGGCGTAGGCGGCCGAATCGAACATATCGCATCCGAGGGCCACGGCCAGGGAGAACATCATGGGGTGGCCTGCCCCGAAGAGGTGGAGGGGCCTATCGGGCGGCAGCACGGTCCTCGCGGCCATTATCATATCGACGAGCAAGTCGAACTTGTACGCCTCCATGACGGGGGTCGGGCTCCCGAGGGCGTGCAGGTCAAAGGGCATGGAGGACATGAGCCTGGCCGAGAGGGAGATGAGATCGGGGAACCTGCCGCCCTGGATGGGCCCTACCCAGAGGATATCTTCCCTCTCCTTGGTGGACCAGAGGCGGTTCCCCCTCTCAGCCGTCTCGAGCACGGTCCTCAGGGCCTCCTCCCGCGATTCCGTCCAGCCCGTCGGGACATCGAGGATAACGGCTATATCCGTCCCTATGGCCTCCTGGTAGGCTACTATGTCGTCGGGCCCTACGTCAACACGTCCGTAGACGAGGAGCTGGTAGGCGCCCGAATCCGTCATCACCACGCCGCGGAAGCCCAGGACATCGTGGACGCCGCGTGAGATGGCCTCCCGCCCGAAGCGCCTCATCATTATGTAGGCGTTGGTTATCACGGCCTCGAGGCCGAGGAACTCCGCCATCTCCCTCGGGCTCACGGCCTGCACGGCTGGGTTGACGACCGGGAGCAGGGCCGGTGTCTCGAAAGAGCCGCTCTTGGTCTCGACCACCCCTATCCTCGCGAGCAGGTCCCTGTCCTTCACCTCGAAGCACATCTTGCCCCCGGCCTACCCCCGGCCCCCGAGGAAATCCACCACCGTGCAGGCTATGACCTTCGTCGCCACCGGCAGGTGGTCGGCTCTCACGTACTCGTCGTAGGCGTGGGCCGTCTGGAGCTCCCCGGGCCCGTAGTGGACGGTGGGTATGCCGGCGAGCCTCAGGAAGCGGGCATCGCTGGCGCCCGTCATGAAGAAAGGCGTCAGGCTGATGCCTATGACCTCCCTGGCGTTCGAGTCGAGGAGCCTGAATATCCTCTCGGAGGGCGGGGTGTAGTTCGGCTCCGAGGAATGCACTATCTCGCAGGTCACATCGCCGAGGCCGGCCTCCCTCAGCATCTCCTCGGCTCTCGCCCTCACGTCCTCGGGCCTGAGGCCAGCTGGTACCCTCGTGTCGACCTCGAGGACGCAGGTGTCCGGGACCACGTTGACCTTAACGCCCCCTCTTATCACGCCGAAGTTGACCGTGACGTGATCTATGGCGTCGGCCGCTTTCTCGACGAGCTCCTCCGGGACCCCTATCTGGGAGAGCATGGCCTTGAGCACGGACTTGGAGTTCCTCACGACCTCGGATATCTCCTCCGGCGGTCTCCCTCCGAGCTCCCTCAGGCCCTCGAGCACCGACATGGCCTTTGCCATCTTCTCTATGGCGTTCACGCCCAGCATGGGGAGGCTGCCGTGTGCTGGCCTCCCCTTGGCCGTGAGCCTGAGCCAGCAGACCCCTTTCTCGCCCACCAGGCTGGCGTAGATGGTGGAGGGCTCCCCTATTATACAGGCATCGCCCCTCAGGATGCCCTCCTCGACCAGCCACCTCGTCCCGTTCCGTCCACCCGTCTCCTCGTCTGGGACCAAGGCGAGGACCACGGAGCCCGGGAGTTCCTCGACCACATCGGCCGTGGCCGCGAAAGCCGACATTATACAGGCCAGGCCGCCCTTCATGTCCGTGGCACCGCGCCCGAGTATCTTGCCCTCCCTCACCTCTCCTGAGTAGGGGTCGAAGCTCCACCTGCTCCTATCCCCGGCTGGCACGACGTCCATGTGGCCGTTCAGGATGAGGCAGGGCCTGCCCTCCCCGACCCTCACGACCACGTTTATGGCCCCTTTAGAGGGCTCGTGCTTCTCTGGCCTGAAGCCCCTATCTGATAGCCAATCGCAGGCGAAACCGGCTATCTCCGTCATGTCCCCGGGCGGGTTCTCGGACGGTATCCTGACCAGCTCCGAGCACAGCCCTATGATGTCCGAGGACATCTCATCTATTTTCTTCAGAACTCCTTCCTTGAGTTTCCCGAGTTCCTCCAACCGGGGCACCCGGCCTGAATGGGCTTCCCCCCATTTATGTCTTGCTGGGAACGCTTATTTGCCCCTTGAGCCCGGTCCCGTTGGTGGCCGGATGGTCTGTGTCGTCAAGCTGCTCGAGAGGCCGAAGGTCAAGAAGCCCGTCCTCGTCGAGGGCCTGCCCGGAATGGGCTTCGTGGCGAATATAGCTGCCACACACATGATAAAGGAGTTCGGGGCGAGGAAATTCGCCACGATAATATCCTCGTCCTTCCAGGATTTCGCCATGACGGTCGGGGAGGGCAGCATAAGGTTCCCCGTGAACGAACTCTACTACTGCCCCCGCCAGGACCTCATAATACTCTACGGGAACACCCAGGCCGAGGGGAGCAGGGGGCAGTACGAGCTCTGCTGGGAGGTCCTGAAGCTCGCCAAGAGGTTCAGGTGCAGGATGGTCCTGACCATGGGCGGTTACGGCCGTAGGGCCATCGTGGGGAGGCCTAAGGTCTACTGCGCCGCCACCAACAGGTCGTTGTTGGAGGAGGCCCTCAAGTTCTGCGATGGCGTGGTGGTGGGCAATATCTACGGGGCCGCGGGCCTCCTCCTCGGCCTCGGGAAGATGATGGGCCTCGAGGGCGTGTGCTTCCTGGCCGAGACCACGGCCACTCATCCCGACCCGAGGGCAGCTCTCGAGGTCCTCAAGGCGGTATCGGGGTTCCTGGGCCTCAAGATAAACCTGGAAAGGCTGGCGAGGGCTGCCGAGTTCACGGAGATAATCCTGAGAGGGGGCCCTGTGGAGGAGTTCTCCAGAGAAAAACAGCCTTAGGCCTTTTTCTTCTCCTCGGCCTTCATCTCCTCCACGAACTTATCATAGATCCTCTTGATCCTCTCGACGGCCGGACCGTGGCCTTCCACGCCCTCCCTCGTGACCTTTATGCGCCCCATGACCATTATTATCCCCTTGTCCTCCATGACCTTGACGTGCTCGGGCCCGAAGACCCTCGCTATCCTCTCGGCCAGCCCTATGATATCGAATGGCTTCTCGGCGGACCATATCTCGGTTATGATGCTGCCGTTGAGGAAGAGCTTCGGTATGACCTCCTCCCTGCCCTCCACCCTGGCGTTCCAGAGGCAGATGCTCAGCGTGTCGGGGTGGAAGCCGACGAGCCTGCCCGTTATCACCTTCCCGTCCGAGGTCCTTATGGATACCTTGGTATCGAGGAGGGAGGTCAGCTCCGATATGAAACGTCTCTCGGCCACGGACATGGCCGGCACCACCGCATAATAGGCTCGGCTACGGCTCTTTAATAAACCTCGGTCAAAGGCTTTATCTAAACCCGGGAAGAACGGGAGCCCGCCATGAGGAGACCTCTGAGGGAACTCGCCACCCGGTATTTCAGGAGGCTCGGGTACACGGTCGAGGAGGATGTGGAACTCGACGACAGGATGGGGAAGCTCCACAGGGTCGACCTGCTGATAAGGAGGGACGAGGAGGTGAGGCCCGTATGGATAAAGGATTGGAGGCGCACCATAGGCGTCAACATAATAATAAACGCCGACCTCGAGGCCGAGAAGCTCGGTCTCGGCCCTCCCATCCTCGTGGGGACGAGGTTCAGCGATAGAGCCAGGTCCTACGCCAGCAGGAAGGGCATAACGCTGCTCACGCCCTCCGATTTAGAACTCTGAGAAGAACTCCTCTAATCTGCCGTCCCGCTCCAGCATGCCGAGCCAATCTACCAAGCCCGCCCTGCTCAGGCCCATGCGCAGGGCCTCGAGCATCTCCTCCAGGACCTCCTCTGGCTTCCTCCCGCTCACGTCCACCTCGTAGACCAGCTCAGGCCCGTAGGCCTCCACGGCCTCGCACAGGCATACGTCGAGTATCTCGGCCTGGAGGTTCTCGTAGAGCTTACGGCCGGAGTAGCCCCTCGAGATAAGCACCTCCCTGAGCTCGTAGGGGTTCCTCCTCAGGACGAAGGCCCTCACGACCAGATCCCTCGGGACCACCGCCTGGGCGTAATGGCCCACCACGACCACCCGGCCGGGCGCCGAGCTCAGGAGGACCAGGACCTCCCTCGATAGGGCCTCCAGGTCGGCCACAAGGGTATCTCTCTCCTCGTCCACGCCCACGTAGAGGCCCTTCTCCACCACCAGTCTTCCGAGTTCGATCATGGGGGCCCCTAAGGCCTCGGCGAGCAAGCGCCCTAACGTCGTCTTCCCCACCCCTGGGGTCCCCGTTATGACCACGGCCTTGCCCACGTGGGGGCTGTCCCCGCCTTAACTTAAAATGTGGTGACGACCTAATGAGGTAGGTGCCGTGGTTGGTGAAGAGGGGCTTCAGGGATAGGGATTTCCTCAGGACGCCCGAGGGCTTCTTGTTCTGCGTCGTGGGCTCCACCCACCCGCCCGATAGGGTCATGGCCTACCTCAAGTACGTGCCGAGGAAGGGGGCCGGCCCCTGGTCCAAGGGCGGCATCACCTTCTACCGGGCCCTCAGGGATTACACCATGGCCTCCCTCAGGGAGACGTTAGTTCTCCTTAGGGATTACCCGTTCTACCTCACTTACTTCGAGGCCTTCGGGACCGAGATGAGCGCTGTCCCCGTGGACCGCATAGAAGAGCACTACAAGCCCGAGGAGAGGCTCAGGCAGATCATGGGTTCGAGCTCCCCGGACATCTTGGAGGAGAAGGTCATAGGGCTCACGGACCTCATATCGGACCTGAGCGGGGTCAGCGCGTCGAGGATGGGTGTTACGGGCTCCATCCTGCTCGGCATCCACGTCCCCGGCATCTCCGATATCGACCTCGTGGTCTACGGGCTCAAGGCCAGCCTGAAGGTCAAGGAGGCCGTGCTGAGGGCCTTCGAGGACAGGAGCGTTGAGATAGAGAAGTTCACCAAGGACATGGTGAGGTCGTGGTGCGTCAGGAAATCCAAGAGCCACCCGATAACGCTCGAGGAGGCCTTCGAGATCCTGAGGAGGAAGTGGAACATGGGCCTCTACGCCGGGACCAGGTTCTCCATACATCCCGTCCTCACGGAGGAGGAAGCCGAGGAATACGGCTCGAGGATCTACCGGCCCGTCGGCAGAGCCGTGGTGAGGGCCGAGGTTCTGGATGCCACTTGGTCCATATTCCTCCCGGCCATATATAGGGTGAGGGTGACCTCGTTCCTCGAGGGGCCCAGGCTGACCGATATAAGAGAGGTGTGCTCCTACGAGGACCTGTATGCCGGTTTGGCCTCGGAGGGCGAGGAGATAGTGGTCAAGGGCAAGCTGGAGATGGTGGTGGATAGGCAGAGAGAAACCACGTATTACAGGCTCCTCGTGGGCTCCCTCGAGGGCGGCGATGAGTTCATCAAGCCGGTCGTGAAATGACGCGACCCCATCCGGGCCTTACTTGCTCAGCTTGACTATCGTCTGAGCATGGCATAGCGGGCACATCCTGGGCTCCCTCTGGCCCTCGTGCTCCCATTCATATCGGCACTTGAGGCATCTCCACCTCGCCATGCCCCCACCCCTGCCAGAACGGCTCCCCTGCTTATATAGCTCTTTGGGGGCTTGTAGCAGGCCTTATCTGGTCGTGAGCCCGGGCCATAGAGGGCGAGGGCTTGGAGAACAAATTTGATATCGTGGTGGTCGGCGCCGGGACGGCAGGCTGCATGGCGGCGAGGGCCGCTGCCGAGAGGGGCCTGAGCGTCTGCCTAATCGAGCTCAAGCCGGAGGAGAAGATAGGCGAGAAGGTATGCGCGGATGCCGTGGGCAAGCACCACTTCGATAGGCTCGGCCTCTCCTACCCCAAGGGCGAGGAGCTCAAGACGAGGATCCGTGGGGTCCGCGTCTTCTCGCCGAGCAGGGAGGTCAGCTACTTCGTGCCGGGTGAGGGCTTCATATTGAACAGGAAGGCCTTCGGCCAGAGGCTCCTCAGGGAGGCCATCAACTCCGGAGCGGAACTCCATGATAACACGAAGGCCCTAGCCCCAATCGTCAAGCAGGGCTTCGTGGTGGGCGTAAAGGCCAAGAACCTCAGGACGGGCTCTAAAGAGGAGTTCTACTGCGATGTGGTCATAGATGCGAGCGGTTTCCTCGCGGTCGTGAGGAGGGGCCTGCCCCCCGAGGCCAGCCTCCCGGCCGACATAGACCCACGCGATTACTGCGTCGGCTATAGGGAGGTCAGGGAGGTCCCGGGCGCGCCCTGGGAGCCCGATGTATGCCATATCTACCTCAGCTCGGAGCTCGCCCCAGGCGGTTATGCCTGGGTCTTCCCGGCCGGGGAAGGGAAGTTCAACGTGGGCCTCGGCGTCCAGGCGGTTGAAGGCCATCCCAACCCGAGGACGCTGCTCTACAGGAAGGTGCTTAGGTGGCTGGCCTTCAGGAACTCCCGGGTGGTGGAGGCCGGGGGCTGGTTCATACCCACGAGGAGGCCCCTGGAGAACTCCGTCTGGAACGGCCTCATCTTGGCGGGGGATGCCGCCTGCCAGGCCAACCCGCTCCACG
Source organism: uncultured Candidatus Bathyarchaeia archaeon (assembly GCA_964399385.1). GTDB lineage: Archaea > Thermoproteota > Bathyarchaeia > EX4484-135 > EX4484-135 > EX4484-135. The sequence continues at coordinate 7,826 of CAYNQQ010000035.1, forward strand.
GGGGAGGGATAGGGCAGTCCCTGCTCGGGGGCTTTCTCGCCGGCGAGGTGGCCTCGGACGCGGTGGAGAAAGGGGATGTGAGCGCCGAGGCCCTATGGCCTTACAATGTGCGCTTCATGGAGCTCATGGGGGCGAGGAACGCCGAGCTCGATGTCTTCAGGATGTTCCTTCAGAACCT
>CAYNQQ010000036.1:0-8001 GCA_964399385.1 uncultured Candidatus Bathyarchaeia archaeon
ACTGGCGTAGGCCTGCGTGGGTTCAAATCCCACCCCCCGCACCATAAGAAAAGGGTCTTCCGCTATCCCCGGGCCGGGTTTCCCGTGCTGATGGTGGTGCCCGAGCTGCCTGAATCCATATACTATCCGTAACCGCTCTCCCGAAGCATTATAAAGGCTCCGGCCCGTTCTCCCGGCGGTGGTGGCGATGGCGGAGTACGAGACCATAAGGGTGGAGAGGGATGAGGATATCCTGTGGATAACGCTGAACAGGCCCCACAGGCTCAACGCCTTTAATGATGTCATGGTGAGGGAGCTCTCGGACGCGCTTGACAGGGCCGAGGAGGACCCGGGGGTCAGGTGCGTGGTCATAATAGGCGAGGGGGATAGGGCCTTCAGCGCCGGCGCGGACATAACCATGTTCCCGAAGATGACCCCCAACCTGGCCGTGGAGGCCGCCAGGATGGGGCAGGAGGTCTTCACCAAGATAGAGAGGATGTCCAAGCCCGTTATCGCGGCCATAAATGGTTACTGCCTTGGCGGTGGTCTCGAGCTGGCCCTGGCCTGCGATTTCAGGATAGCTGCTGAGCATGCTGAACTGGGTAACCCGGAGATAAGGCTGGGCATCCTCCCGGGGTGGGGCGGCACCCAGAGGCTTGTGAGGATAGTGGGCCTGGCCAAGGCGAAGGAGATCGTCATGCTCGGGGACCGCATACCAGCCGAGGAGGCCCTCAAGATGGGGCTCGTCCACAAGGTGGTGCCCTTCGAGAAGCTACGCGAGGAGGCCCGTGCCCTGGCCAAGAGGCTGGCCGAGGGCCCGCCAATAGCCATGAAGTACGCGAAGTGGCTGCTGAACTTCGGGACCCAGGCCCCCCTCGAGGTAGGCCAGAGGCTCGAGGCCGGGATCTTCGGGGTGCTCTTCACGACCAAGGACATGCGTGAGGGTCTCGAGGCCTTCATGTCCAAGAGGAAGCCCGAGTTCAAGGGCGAGTGATGGTGCGTTAGGCGATGTCGAGGGCCGAGAGGCCCGTGGGCCTGCTGATAGTGGAGAAGCTGATGGGCCTCGTCCTGCTGGCCATGGGCATAGTGGCCATCTACTACGTCAGCCAGGCCTTAGAGGCCCTCGGCTCCTACTGGCTCTTGTTCACAGCCGTGGGCTCCTTCCTCATAGTGGTGGGCCTCGCCCTCGTGATCGCGAGACCGGAATAGCCCTCAGGCCTCGCGGGCCACCGGTTCCCTGAGCAGGAGAACTATCATGGCCAGGACGGCCACGTCTATGAAGATGCAGGCCACGAAGGGAACGGCTGGCCCGAGCTGGTACAGGAAGCCGGCTATGGCCGAGGAGGCGGCCGCGGCCAGGAGGTTAAGGTTCCCTATGGCCGCCATGACGCGCCCCCTCACCTCCTTGGGCGTGAGGTCGGCTATGAGGGCCTGCTGGGCTGGTCCGAAGAAGGCTGCCCCGAGGGAGAAGAACACGAAGACGATGAGGAGGTCCCTGAAACCCCTTGCCGTTATGAAGAAGACGGTGGAGGGTATCCAGAGCAGGTAGGATATGACGAGCGCCCTCTTCCTCCCGATGATATCGACCGCCTTGCCGAGAGGTATGCCCACCGCGAGGGGGACAGCCGACCAGACGATGCTGAGCAGGGCCCAATCGGCCCGGCTTATGCCGACCACGTGGACGGCGTATAAGGACATGAACATGTGGAACATCGGTTCCTCGAAGATGCTCACCAGGAGTATCACGGTGAAGACCTTGAGCTCCCCCGGCATCCCCCTGAGGGCCCTGACCATCTCCGAGGCGGAACGCCTGATATCGGCCATCACCTTCCTGAGGTCGGCCTTCTCCCTCACGTCCAGGGTCTCCTTGAGGAAGAAGGCCCTGACCAGGGCGGCCGCGAGGCAGCCGGCCACGGCCAGCCAGTAGGCCTTCCTCATGCCCTCCACGAAGCCGTGCTTGGTTATGAGGTATCTGGCCACGAAGGGGCTGAGCAGGGCCACGGCCCCGGGCAGGACGTTGGTCAGGGCGTAGCCGAGCCCCCTCTTCTCGGGCGGTATGGAATCAGCCGTTATGGCCTGAAGGGCTGGCTGGTAGACGAGGCATAGGTTGGCCATCAGTACCCCCACGGCCACCAACCTCCAATCGGGCGCCAGGGCGTAGAAGACGTATGAGACAGCGACCCCGAAGGTCATGGTTACTATCAGGTCCCTCCTCCCGTACTTATCGGCCAGGGGCCCTCCTACCAGCCTCGAGATGAAGAGGGCCACGGTGCCGAGGGCCCCGACCAACCCTATCGTGAGGGCCGTGGCCCCGAGGGCCTCGAGGTAGAGCGATTCATACGGGTAGACCATGGAGCCGACGAACCTGAAGAAGACCCAGCTCACTATGAGGACCAGGAGGTTCCCCCTTAGGAAGAAGAGTTCCTCCTCCAGCCTCGATTTAAGCCTCATGGCCCTCGCCCTCCACCCTGATGACCTTCTTGCCCTTCTCGCAGGGGATGATCTTCAGCCTGGCCCTCTCGAACTCGCGCCTAAGCTCCTCGCCGCCGAAGAGCCTGTCGAGGAAGACGGCGAGAGCCGCTACCTCCGAGTGGGGCTGGTGCCCTATGGCAATGTTCAGATCCGCGAGCTCGTAGACCACCCTCGGGACCTTCTCCGAGCCCACCACGACCAAGACAGGCCTATCCCTCGGGACCCTGCTTAGGCAGTCATCCACGTGGAGGCCGTACATGGTGAGGTGGCAGATGAAGCCGCCCTCCGCTCTCCATCTCCTCAGGAGGCCGAGCCAATCGGGCTCGTACCTCACCTCGAAGGGGCCTCCCCATCTCTCCACCACATCCCTTATCTTCTCCTCCATCTTCTCGTCCCTGTCGCCCGAGTAGAAGACGCCCCTCGCCCCGAAGGCCCTCGCCGTGAGCATTACGTGCGTCGTCACGCGCTTGTCCCTCTCCCGCCTGTGGCTCAGCCTGAGCACGTAGACCTCCGGCCGCAGGACGCCTCCCCTCGGCCGTCCCGTTCTCGGGAACCTGAATGCTTATTAATGACCTTTCGCGTGCCTATGGACCGGTGCCGGGGCGCCTTGATGCCTTTAGAACAGGATGTGCTGGAGTTCGTGGCCAGGGTGATCGGGGGCGATGACGCGGTAGCCGTCGTCAGGGCTTTGGGTGATAGGGAGCTGAGCGATGAGGAGATAGCCAGGAGGGCCAATCTCAAGGAGGATCTGGCCCGCAGGGCCCTCTACAAGCTCTACAACAACCTCGTGGTGAGGCTCAGGCGCGTGAGGGATGAGGAGAGCGGCCGCTACAAGTTCTTCTGGAGCCTCAACGTGGAGCAGATAGAGATATTGGTCAAGAGCTGGAAGAGGAAGATACTGGATAAGCTGGAGGCCAAGCTGGAATACGAGGAGGCTAATCAGTTCTTCTGGTGCGGGACACCGGGCTGCAGGCGCTACACCTTCGATGAGGCGTACAGCTATATGTTCAGGTGCCCGAGGTGCGGCCAGCCCCTGGAGTTCTATGATAACACCAAGATAAAGGAGGCTCTCAAGGCCAAGATAGAGCAGATAAAGAAGGAGCTGGCCGAGCGAGCATGAGGGGCCGTCTCCCGAGCAGGGAGGAGGCGCTCCGCATCTTAAGGTCGGTGGGCTGCCCTCCCGAGGTCATAAGGCACTGCGAAGAGGTGGCCTCCCTCGCCCTGAGGATAGCGAGGGCGTGTGTCGAGAAGGGGCTTGAGGTCGATCTGGAGCTCGTGGAGATAGGGGCCCTGCTCCACGATATCGGGAGGTCCAGGACGCACGGGATAGCCCACGTGTTCCTCGGGGCCGAGATGGCCATGAGGATGGGCCTCGATGACGCCTTAGTAAGGATAATACTCACGCACACGGGCGGCCTGGGCCCGGGCGTGGCCGAGGAGCTGGGCTGGCCCCCCGGCACCTACGAGCCCACCAGCATGGAGGAGAAGATAGTGGCCTACGCGGACAAGTTGGTGGAGGGAGGGCGCGTCCTGTCCTTCGAGGAGGCCCTGAGGAAGCTGGTCAGGGACCTCGGGCCGGGGCACCCCGCCGTCGAGAAGCTGAAGGCCATACACGAGGAGCTCAGCCGCTTGCTGGGTGAGGGTTTTGCGCATAACCGTCCTTGAGAAGGTCTACGGGCCCTATAGGCCCGAGGACTTCACCCCCGCCTTCCTGAGCCTGTGCCAGGGCCTCGAGGTAGATGTCAGGGTCGTCGGGACGGCTGGCAGGGGCTGGCTGGTGGTCGAGGTCGAGGGGGAGGACGAGGAGGTGGCCCTCAGGCTCCTCGAGGAGGAGATGGGTTTGGCCCCGGCCAGGCTGGATGCGTTAGGCAGGTTCTCGACCATCAGGGGGCGGGTCCTGGCCGTGAGGGAGGACGGCCTCCTCGTGGATATAGGGGTCTTCGAGCCCTTCAACCTCGACGCGCTCGTCCCGGCCGGGGTGCTCAGGGCCCAGCTCGCAGATGGCCTTGATATCGGGGTGGAGGAGCTCGCCTCGCTCTTCTGCCTCATGGAGGGTCTCCCGCTCGAGGTCAAATTGCTCGAGGGCCCCGGGGGTGTGGAGGGCCGTCCCGTCCCAGCCATGCTCTCCGAGGCCCAAGTTAGGGCCCTCGAGGCATGGGTCCTCTCGGGCCTCGACAGGGTGGTCGTGACGTGCGCCTCGCACCACGTCGTCAGGAGGGCCATCAGGGGGCCCGGCCTGCACAGGCTCGTGGTGGATATAGAGCGGCTCGGCCTGCTCGAGAACTGCGTGGTCCTGAAGCTCGGGGCCCCGGCCAGCGATATAATCAGGTCGATAAGGAGGAGGTCGGCCGACGCCAGGACCTGCGTCTTCAGGCCGGGCAGGATAATGAGCAGGTTCCCGGGCAGGTTCACGAGGTCAGCATTTTAAGCCCGGCCGCCTGGAGGGGAGACCGGGGCGGTGTCTTGGGATTTGCCGACCTCATCGTGGGGGCGAAGGAGGAGAAGAAATCGCCCATAGTCCTGGCCCTCGACCTGAGCCCGGATAGGCCGAGCAAGCTCATGAGGAAGGCCTCTAAGACGCTTGAGGCCGTGGCTCCCTATGTATGTGCCCTCAAGCTGAACTTCCACCTCATCCTCCCCCTCGGGACCTCCGGGGTGAAGCCTCTCGTCGATTCGGCCCACTCGGCCGGGCTGGCCTGTATCGCGGACGCGAAGCTCAGCGATATAGGTCGGACGAACGAGGTGGCGGCTGGCTACTACTTCGATGCCGGTTTCGACGCCATAACCGTGAGCCCCCTTCCCGGCTGGGAGGGAGGGCTCGAGCCCGTCTTCGAGCTGGCGAGGGAGCACGGTAGAGGCATCCTGGTCCTGGCCTACATGAGCCACCCGGGAGCCTCGAGCACCTTCGGCCTCGAGCTGGCGGGGGGGAAGAAGCTCTACGAGGTCTTCGTGGAGAAGGCCCTCGAATGGGGGGCTGACGGCCTCGTGGTGGGCGCCACGAGGCCGGACATCATAAGGGCCATAAGGTCCAGGGTGGGGCCGGGCATGCTCATATTCTCACCGGGCGTGGGGGCCCAGGGGGGCGATGCCCGGGCCGCCCTGGAGGCAGGCGCTGATTTCCTCATAATAGGGAGGTCGATAGCCCTGGCGGAGAAGCCCGGGGAGGCCGCCAGGGCTTTCTTAGAAGCCCTCGGCCTCAGATGACCTTAGCCTCAGGCCCAGCTCGTAGCCCAGCCTGAAGGCCCTCAGGTTCTCCTCCAGCCTCCTGCCCACCCTGTACCTTATGGCCTCCTCCACGGCCCGGGCCTCTATCAGGTCGCAGAAGGCCGTGAGGACCCCGACCATCACCATGTTGGCCGAGAGCTTCAGCCCGACCTGCTCCTCGGCCAGGGACATGGCTGGGACGGGCACCTCCCTCACGCCCGGGCGGGCTTTCCCGGGCTCGACGAGGTCGGGGTCGTAGATTATGGTGCCCCCGCTCCTCACCCTCCCGCCGAACTCCTCGTAGGCCCACTGGCTCATGGCCACGAGTATATCCGGCTCCTCGACGCCCGGGTAGCCTATATCCTCGTCGGAGATGACGAGCTCGGTGAAGACATGGCCTCCCCTGGCCTCGGGCCCGTAGGACGATACCTGGGTGGCGTTCAGGTCCTGGAAGACGGCCACGGCCGTGCCCACCACCGTCCCGGCCAGGATCACGCCCTGGCCCCCGGCCCCGGCTATGACTATCTCATAACGCAACCTCCACCTCCCCCCTCTCGGCCTTAGCCCTCACGGCCTTAATCTGGCCCCAGATGAGGTCCGTGAACTCGGGCTTGCCCTCCACTTCCACGAACTCCCCTATCACTATCCTGTCAGGCCCTATGTAGGCCTCCGATGGGTCCTTCCTCCTCGTCATGACGCTGACCTCCCTCAGCCACCTCATGAACTTGACGGGGTCCCCCATCTCGTTCCTCCTCCCGAAGCCGGCCGGGCAGGGCGATACGACCTCTATGAAGCAGAAGCCGTGCTTGAGGAGGGCCTTCTTTATCGATTGCTTCAGGAGGCGGGGGTGTGCAGCCGTCCACCTGGCCACGTAGATGGCGCCCAGGGAGGCCGCGAGCTGGACGAGGTTCAGGGGGTGCTCTACGTTCTCGTAGGGTGTCGTGGTCGTCCTGGCCCCGAGCGGGGTGGTGGGCCCCACCTGGCCGCCCGTCATCCCGTAATTGAAGTTGTTGGAGCATATCACGAGCATATCGATATTCCTCCTCGCGGCGTGCATGAAGTGGTTGCCCCCTATCGCGAACAGATCGCCGTCCCCGGATATGACCACCACCTTGAGTTCCGGTCTCACGAGCTTTATGCCCGTGGCGAGGGGTATGGCACGGCCGTGCGTTGTGTGGAAGGCATCCACGTTCAGGTAGCTCGCTATCCTGCCCATACAGCCTATCCCCGAGACGACCACGAGCTTATCGAGGTCGAAGGCCAGCTCGTCGAGGGCCTTGAGGAAGGCATTCATTATTATGCCGTTCCCGCAGCCAGGGCACCAAATGTGGGGCAACGTCCCGGGTCTCACGTATTTCTCGAGCGGGTGGACGGGCATCCCGGCCTGCATCAGCCCTCACCCCTTATGGCGCTCAGGAGCTCGCCCACCGTGTGGAAGGTCCCGAGCTTTGGGAGGAACCTGACCTTGCCCCTCCCGACCAGCCTCTCTACCTCACCGACCAGCTGGCCGTAATTGCACTCGGCCACTATGACCCTCCTGGCCCTCTCGCCCGCCTCCTCGAGAGCTCCCGATGGGAAGGGCCAGATGGTTATGGGCCTGAATAGCCCGGCCCTTATGCCCTCCTTTCTGGCCCTCAGGACCGCCTCCCTGGCTGGTCTCGAGGTTATCCCGTAGGCCACGACCAGGATATCGGCGTCCTCGAGCCACAGGCCCTCATACCTGGCTATCTTATCCGCGTTCTCCCTTATCTTCCTGCAGAGCCTCGAAACGAGCCTGAAGTGATCCTCCGGGTCCGAGGTCCTTATCCTGCCGAACTCGTCGTGGGTGAGGCCGGTGGCGTAGACGCGGTAGCCCTCCCCGAAGCAGGCCATGGGCGGCACGAGGTCCTCCGGGTCCGGCATGAAGGGCGCGAACTCGCCGGGCCCCTTCCTGGGCTTCTTCCTCTCCACGAGCTTCTTCTCTATCTCCTCCGGCTCCGGTATGACGAGCTTCTCCCTCATGTGCCCTATCGCGCCGTCTGCGAGGACCACGACGGGGCACCTGTACCGCTCGGCGTAGTTGAAGGCATCTATCGTAAAATCGAACATCTCCTGGACCGAGGCTGGCGCAAGGGCTATCAGCTCGTAATCGCCGTGGGAGCCCCATCTGGCCTGCATGATGTCCTGCTGGCCCATGTTCGTGGGCTGGCCCGTGGAGGGGCCGGCCCTCATGACGTTGACGATGACACAGGGCGTCTCCGTCATGGCAGCCAGGCCGATGTTCTCCTGCATTAGGCTGAAGCCCGGGCCGGAGGTGGCCGTCATGGCCTTCAGGCCAGCCCATGAGGCCCCTATGACGGCCACCTC
>CAYNQQ010000037.1:0-7947 GCA_964399385.1 uncultured Candidatus Bathyarchaeia archaeon
CCCCTGGACGAGCACGCCGCCATAGCCGAGAACATAACCGTCACGGCGCTCTTCATACCCAGCTGGAACGTCGCCATAGACGACCAGTACCCGATGAGCTACGCGGGCGATGGCACCTGGACCGTGACCTTCACCGTCGAGCCCGGCACGCCCGTGGGCGATTACTTCACCACGGCTGGCGCCGCTGGCGTGGTCTCCAACGAGACGGCCGTCGTCACCGTGACGAACGCCGTGCCCGAGGTAGTGAAGTGCGTCGCGCCGGAAGAGATCTATAGGAGCGAGACCCTCACCATCTCGGCCGACCTGGAGGACCTTGATAACAGGGCCGGCGAACTTAAGGCCTTCTTCTTGGCCTGGGAGCAGGGCAAGACGCCCTTCCTGGACCCGCCCACCATAAACATAACGCTCTCCTACCAGGCCAGCATAACGGACGTGGAGCACATCTTCGTGGGCTCCACCATCCTGCCCGTCGACCTGCCGACCGGTATCTACAACTGCACGGTTGTGGTCTGGGACAAGGACATGGCTGGCTACCCAGTCGAGTACTCCTACGGGCCCTTCATGACCATGAAGGTCATGAACAAACTGCCCGGCTTCGTGGAGGTGGATGTGTCCGGTCTCTCGCTGGTGAAGGGCGATATGGTGGCGACCGAGGACACCGTGATCACGGTGAGCGGCAGGGTCTCCGACGTAGAGGATGGCTACAGGCTATCCATGAACATAGTGGTCACGGGACCGGTGGTCAAGCTCGTGAGGAGTGCCTACACGAGCGCCCTCGACGGCTCCTTCACGTTCAGCTTCTCCATGAAGCCCACCGACCCGAGCGGGAACTACACCATATGGATAATCATTAGGGACAAGGATGGCGGGGAGGCCGAGTGGGCCCTCTGGTTCGCCCTCAACAGGCCAGCCAACGTGACGATGGTCAAGGCGACGCCGCGTAAGGTCTACAGGGTGACGGAGACTATCGTCATCTCGGCGGATGTGGTTAACGATCTGTCCTGGGAGACGCCCGATAAGATAACGGTCTACGTGAACATCAGGGACCCGGCGGGCACCTGGGTGAACGATACTTACACCATGGCCTGGAACAGCACCTACAAGTGCTTCGTCTGGGAGCACACGTTCCCGGCCACCGCCATGCTGGGCGACTACGTGTTCGTGGTGAAGGTGATCGACCTCTACGGTGCCGTATCCTACTCCAGCCCCGGCACCTTCACCGTCCTGAACAACCCGCCGAGTATTTACGATGTGAGCGTGGAGCCGGAGGAGGTCTACAGGGGCAACAGCACCACCCTGACGTTCAAGGCCGAGGACGCCGAGGGCATCAAGACCATCAGCGTCTCGCTCACCTACCCGAACGGGACCACCGTCTCCCTATCGCCCAGCCACGTGAGCGGGAGCACCTACAAGGTCACCGTGACCCTCAAGCCCACCGACCCGCTCGGCAACTACACGTTCAACGTAACCGTGGTGGACACGGACAACGCGGCCACATCGGCCCAGGCGATCTTCAAGGGCCTGAACAACCCGCCCGTGGTCGTGGAGCTCTGGCTCGAGAAGCTCGAGCTCAAGGTGGGCGAGACCATCAAGGGCTACGTGGTGGCCAAGGACGTTGAGGGCCTCGAGGAGGTCCTCGTGTGCTTCTACGGGCCCGATGGCGCCTGGAGGAACTTCACGACCACTTATTCCGGCGGCAAGTACGTCTTCGAGGTTAGCACGAGCGGCTGGCCCGAGGGCGATTACACGGTCTACGCCGTGGCCGTAGACACCGATATGGCCGAGACCGTGTACAAGCTGGCGGAGAAGCTCAGGCTGGTGGCCCCGCCCCCGCCGATGCCAGCCTGGATATGGTACGCGGCAGCTGGTGCTGCCGCGGCCGCCGTGGGCGCTGCCATCGCTTACTACCTCAAGGTCGTGAGGCCCAGGAGGCTGCCGCCGATACCGAGGTACCGCTGAGCCATCGGGCACCCTTCTACCTTTCTTTACTTCCCTAATCCGCTCCTCAGCCGGATCTCTAAGCCCCGTAATAGCGGCCGAAGCTTTTTACGGGCCCAGATGACCTGCCCCTGGAGAAAGGAGGTTATGTCTAAGGCCAGGAGGAGAGGGCGGGAGAAGCTGAGGGCCATAATAGAGGCCTGCAGGAAGGTCGAGGCGGGGAAGCTCGACCCCTTCTCGGTGCCGGTGGAGGAGCTGATAGAGGCCGTAAGAGAACTCTTCCCCCTCTGGGAGGAGCCCGAGGACTTGGCCCTGGATGCCGAGGCCCTCGAGGCCATATCCGGCGTCATAAAGGCCCAGAGCGAGTGGGTAAGGGAGCGCTCCACCAGGCTCTACAGGGACCCCTTCCTCATAGAGGAGAAGCTGGCGGGGGCAGAGCCCGGCGAGCTCGCGGGGCTCTTCCTCAAGTGCTGGCACCCGATCGTGGAGCTGGAGCAGATGACCCCCCTCAGCCTGGAACTCGCGCTCAAGTACTGGCTCGAGCTCCCCGGCCGGGAGGTGGAGGCCCGTGCCCCCGAGGCCCCCGTGGGCCTGGGGGAGGCGGCCGAGGGGGAAGTGGAGTTCGAGAGGCTGCATGAGGAGATAGAAGCCCTCTGGTCGGAGCTCAGGGAGAAGGCCAGAGGGGGCTGGGTCCGCTACTGGGATTTCGTGGCAGCCGATACCTACTCAGAGACGGTGAGGAGGGCCTACCTCACGAGCTTCCTCATCACCTACGGGTACGCCAGCCTGGATGTTGACCCCCTGACCGAGGAGCTCGTCCTAAAGCCGAGGAGGAAACCGAGGATGAGGCCGAGGGAGAAAATGACCTCGCTCGTGATACCGCTCTCCCGGGAGGATTGGATGAGCCATGTCGGTTAGGAGGGGGAAAGCCTATTACGCCAGGAAGGTGAAGAAGGCCGTCCACCTGCTGTTCTTCAGGCGCAGGTACAGGCCGGGGGCCAAGGGGTCGGAGCTGAGGAAGGTCCTCGGGCCCGATTACCTGAGGGTCCTCAAGATACTCGATGGCCTCCTTAGGCCCCTGGACCTCAAGGTGAAACAGGTCTTCGAGAAAGCGCCCCAGCCCGAGGGCGAGGCGGGCTCGCCGGATGAGGCCCGCTATTACGTGGTCCTCAGGGGGACGCTCGAGCCCTCGGAACTCAAGTACTGCGGCTGGAGGATAGACGATCTCGCGGCCCTCGCCATCTCCATAGGGATGATATTGGCCAGGGGAGGGAAGGCCCCGAGGGCCGAGGTGGAGAAGTTCCTCTCCGAGAAGCTCCCGAGGTGGAGGGTCAGGATGGGCCTCGACATGTTCATAAGACATGGGTATCTCGTGGAGGACGAGGAGGGTATGCTCTACCTGGGCTGGAGGACCATGGCGGAGGTAGATCTTGCTTCCTTCCTCGACCTCCTGGCAAAATACGAGATATCCCCAGGGGAATAGACGATTTCTCCACAACTCTTATATTTATTGAAGGCCGATTCATGTAAGCATGGACCCGTCGAGCAGGAAACTGCTGGTCCTGGGCCTCGATGGCTTCTCCCCGGCCTTATTCAGACATCTAATTGATGAGGGCCTCCTCCCCTACCTCGGGGGCCTCCTGGACGAGGGTCTCTTCTGCAGGATGAGATCCACCACGCCCCCGAACTCGATACCGGCCTGGATATGTATGGCCGCCGGCAGGAACCCGGGCAAGGTAGGGCTCTTCGATTTCCTCTACAAGAACGGGTACTCCCTAAAACTCGTGAGCTCGAGGTTGGTGAGGGCCAAGCCCATCTGGTCCCTGTTGAGCGAGGAAGGCCATAGGGTCGGGGTCGTGAACGTCCCAGGGACCTACCCGCCCGGGGGCGTCAGGGGCTTCATGGTATCCGGCCTCATGACCCCTTCCTCGAGGGAATGCGTCTACCCGAGGCTCCTATCCAGGCTCCTCGCGAGGGAGCTGAGGTATTACAAGCTCGACGTGATAGAATGGGCCTACTTCGATGAGGCACAGCTCATAAAAGACGCCATCCTGGTGGCCAGGAGCAGGGCGAGGCTCACGATAAAGCTCACCAAGCTCGTTGAGCCCGATTTCCTCTTCCTGGTCTTCACCACCCCGGACAGGATCTTCCACCCCCTCTGGGAGCTCATCGACCCGGATTCGGACCGGCACCTCTCGAGGAAGAAGGAGAAGATATTGAGGCTCCTGGAGAGGTACTGGCTCGAGCTGGACGGCCTCGTGGCCAAGATAATAGAGGTCTTCAAGCCCACCCTCACCTTCATAGTCTCAGACCACGGCTTCGGCCCTAAGGAAGCCACCTTCTTCACCAACGAGTGCCTGAGGAGGAAGGGCCTCCTGGGCCTGAAGAAGGGCCTGAAGCCCCAGGCCATGATATCGCTCTGCCATATAATGGCCATCACCTACAATGCCCTCGGCGAGACAGGCATATTCTACAACCTGTACTTTCTCGCCAACGAGGCCGTGGGCCTGAGAAAGCTCTGGGAGTGCGTGGTGAAGTACTTCGACATGGCCTCCCTCACCCACGTGGACTGGTCGAGGACCTATGCCTTCAGCTGCGCCCACACGCCCGTCTTCAACCACGTCTACATCAACCTGGCGGGGCGCGAGCCGAAGGGGGCGGTCCCGCCCAGGAGGTACGAGGACGTCCGGGAGAACGTCATCGGCTGCATTGAAGACGCTGGTAGGGAGTACGGGGCCAGGGTTAAGGTCTACCGCCGCGAGGAGGTCTACTCGGGCCCCTACACCGGCGAGGCACCGGACATACTGATCGAGGTCGGGGGAGGGTCCGTGGAGTTCAACCCGAGCCTCGGCTTCCCCTACCTCCTCGGCCCCTACTTCACCGACCACAAGACCACGGGGACGCACAGACCCTACGGCATCTTCCTGGCCCACGGACCAGACCTGGCCTCCAACTCGGCCCCGAGGGAGATAAGCATATATGATGTCATGCCAACGGCCCTGGCCTACTATGGCCTGGACATCCCAGGTGATGTGGATGGAAAACCCATCAGGGCCGTCTTGGGCTAACGGGTCTTCTCGGGCCTCTTGGCCCTCTCCAGTATTTTTATCACGCAGAAGGCCACGGTCTTGCTGATCGGGCGGCACTCCCCTATGAGGACCCTATCGCCTTTCCTCGCGTTTATGCAGGGCGGGTTGTGGGCCGGTATCCTGCTCCTCCTCCGCTCATAACGCATGTACTTCGGGACGTAGTGCAGGTAGTCCCGCTGCACTATGACGGTCTTATCCATCTTATCGCTCACCACCACGCCCTCGAGTATCTTCCCCCTTATGCGGAGCTTCCCGTGGAAGGGGCAGTTCTCGTCATCGCAGGGAGGCCCCTCCGGCGGCGTTATGTCCGCGTAGGACACGCCAGCTCACCAGCCCCCCGTCCCACAGGTCCTTTTTAAACATATTCCCCACGGGCCCACGCCCGGCCGGGCCAGCGGGCCTTTTACCACAGCCTCCTGAGGCGCTTCTTGAGCCTGTCCTCGGGCCTCCCGACCAAGAGGCGACCGTCTATCTCCACGATAGTCCCGTCCGGGAAGGTGAAGTGGAAGACACAGACAGCCTTAGGAACCATCTTCCTGCGCCCCTCGTGCCTTATGACGAACATGTTGTAGGTCTCGTCCAGGACGGTCCCCTCTATGCCCACGTAGCCCTGGTGCCTGCTCGCGACCACCTTAGCGTGGAGCCCTATGAACTCCTCCCTTATTATATCGGGCCCTACTCTCACCCGGTCATTCCCTCCCGAGGCCGAGCTCCTCCTCCCTCTCTATGGTGAGGATGCGGGCTATGGCCCTCCTGAGCTCCCTTATCCTGGCCGGGTTATCCACGGCCCCGCCCGCCCTGACCATGGTCTTCAGCCTCATCAGCTCGGCCCTGAGCTCGTTCAGCTTCTTCCTCCTCTCCTCCTTGGACATGGCCCTTATCTCCTCCGGCCTGAGTATGGGCATCAGCTCTCACCCCCGCCTGCCTCCTCGGCCTCGGGTGCCCCCTCCACCTCCTCGGGCATCTTTATCCTCGGCTGGTCGGGGAACTTGGCCTCGGGGGGCATGATGGTGACCTTTATGCCGTAGATGCCGGGCTTGAGCTGGACGTGGACAACGGCCCTCCTGAGGTACTTCTGGGCCGGGTCCCCGCACACGGGCAGGTAGCCGGCCCTGAACTTCTCATACTTGGCCCTCGCCGTCCTGAGCTTCCCGCTTATCACTATCTCGGCCCCGAGCGCCCCGGCCTCCATTATGCGCCTAAGGGCCCAGAAGCCAGCGCGCCGGTAGTTCACGCCCCTCTTCAGGACCTGGGCTATCCTCGTGGCCATTATGTACGGGTCCAGCTCGGGGACCTCGACCTCGGCCACCGATATCTGTGGGTTCTCGAGGCCGAACTTCTGCTCGAGCTCCTCCACCAGCTTCTTGACGGTCTCGCCCCCGCGGCCTATTATGAGGCCCGGTCTCATGGCGTAGATGACCACCTGGGTCCCTATCGGCGTCCTGACTATGGTCACCCCTCCGTACCCGGCTTTCTCGAACCTCTTCCTCAGGTACTCATCTATCTCGAGCTTCCTGAGCTGCTCCTCCACTATCTCCTTCACCTTGGTCTTGCCCCTCCCCGCCATCACTCCACCTCCTCGACCACTATCTCGACGTGGGTCAGGGTCTCGAAGTTAGGGGTGGCCCTGCCGTGGGCCCTCGGGAAGTACTTCTTTATCTTTGCCCCGGGGTAGGCGGCCGCGTGGATTATCTTGAGCTTGTCCAGGCTCAGCCCCTTATACTCGGCGTTGGCCTCCACGTCCTTCAGGATTCTAAGTATGTACCTGGCCGCCTTCACGGGGTAGCGGCCCGAGGGCCATTTGCTAAGGCCCTTCCTGTGCGGGATCTTCTTGTTGAACCTCCTGAAGGGGACGGGCTTCCTCATAGCTATTACGTCCTCGAGGAACTTCTTGGCATCCTCGAGCATCATGCCCTTTATGGCCTTGCATATCTCCCTCGCGTGCTTATGCGATATCCTAAGCTCCCTGCCGCTGGCCTTGGCCGTCCTGTCCGGGTCGACCCAGCCGACGGAGTAGCCCCACTTGGGCACGCCGTCCACCTCTCGTCTTTCGCAGGCTAAAAAGGAGGCCGGCATAAAAAGGTATCGTGGCAGGTGGGCGAGGAGCATCAGCTCGCCTGGACGCTCCCGGCCGGGGAGGGCTCGGAGTTCATAGTTCAAACCGTACGGCCTTGAACTCCTCAGTGGCGGCTTTTACCCAGCTCTCCTTGCAAACCTCTAAGAACTTACTTTTGTGGGCTACGAGGAAACGGCACGAGCTATCCCCCTTGGCCACGCAGAGTACCTCCCTGGCTATCAGGGGGAGGCCGAAGGCCTCCGAGCACCACCCCGCGCCTACCCCCGCCAGCGTGAAGCATACGGCGGTATCCGCCTTGCCGAACATGGACAGGAAGCGCTCGGCCAGACGCGACCTGGTCTCCCATAGCAGGAGCCATTCCTCGTCCTGTGTTAAGTTGGCCTTGAGGAAGTCCGCGTAAGGGAACCAGCCTATCAGTACGAACACAAGAGGCCCCATGAGCAATCTATCTAAGGGGTCCTCAAGCCCGTACGTCGCCGATACTATCCTGCAAAGGCGGGCCCCCATCTCGTAACCGAGCCTGTAGAGCGCCAGCTCGGCGGCCGCCCTGCCGAATCTATCGTGCAGATCCTTGCCAACGGTTACAAGAGCATCGAATCCGACGAGGAGCTGGGCCTCTCCTGCCAATTCTATAAGCCCTTCCTCGGGCTTCACCTTCAACCTCGAGGAGAGGTCCCTGGCCCTTTCCTTAGCGAGGGGGAGACGCTCCTCCATGATGTAGCCACCTCCTTAGACGATCTCGGCTATTTTCCCCGCTATCCTGCGCAGCTCTAAGAAGGCCAGGCCCAGCTTGACATCACGGGTCGTCAGCAGGATGAGCACGGCCTCGGGGCCAGCGCTCGT